>CAZTOF010000126.1:0-2934 GCA_964615515.1 uncultured Gemmatimonadaceae bacterium | reverse complement strand
CGTTCGGATCCGCGTCGATCCGGAGCGCGAGGCCAGCTTCCCGCTGTTTGTTCGGATCCCGGGGTGGGCACGCGGCGAGGTCATGCCCGGCGAGCTGTACCGGTTCGCGGATGCGGACCCCGACCCGCCGACGCTGCGGGTGGGACGCGGCGGGTCAGGCTTCGGCCTGGCCGCGGGCCGGGAGGTGAGCACCCGGCAACTGGAACGCGGATACGCCCGGATCGAGCGCAGCTGGCGGCCCGGCGATGTCGTCGAACTCGACATGCCGATGCCGGTGCGGCGGGTTATGGCCCACCTGGCGATTCAGGACAACCGCGGGCGCGTGGCCTTGCAGCGCGGACCGCTGGTCTACTGCGCCGAGTGGCCGGACAACGGCGGGCGGGCGCTCAACATCGTCGTGCCGGACGACGCGACGTTCGAGTCGGAGTTCCGGCCGGACGTGCTGGGCGGGGTGCAGGTCGTGCGGGGCGATGTGGAGGCGATCCGGGAGGACGGCCGCGGCGAGGGCGCCCCGACCGTCCCGCACCGGCTCACGGCCATCCCCTACTACGCGTGGGCCAACCGGGGGATGGGCGAGATGGCGGTCTGGATGGCGAGGGAGCCCGCTGCGGCCTGGCTCCCGCCGGCGCTCCCGGCCCCGATCGCCGCCGTGCGCACTTCGGGCGGAGTCGAGAAGGGCTGGACCGGGTACAACGATCAGAACGACGACCTCGCCGCCATCCACGACGGTCGGGAGCCGATCAACTCGGCCGACCAGTCGCACCGCTTCTTCCGCATGCGGCCCCCGGTGGGCGAGCGCGCCTGGCTGGAATACGAGTTCGAAGCGCCTGTGCGCGTTTTCTCATCGCGCGTCTACTTCTTCGACGACAAGCGCTTCTGCAACCTCCCCGAGTCGTGGCGGGTGCTCTGGCGGGACGGCGGCGAGTGGCGGCCGGTGGCGGCCCGCGGCGCCTTTACGGTCGAGCGGGACGCGTGGAGCATGATCGAGTTCGAAGCAGTCGTGACCCGTGCGCTGCGGCTGGAGGTCGAGCCCCGCACGGTGTCGTACGAGGCCGGGCAGATCGGTCCGCCGGCGGCGATGTTCATCGACGAGGACATCGAGTGGCGGGAGTTCGGGGTGATCGAATGGCAGACAGGCTGAGGGTGCCGACATGAGCAAGCACATCCCACGGCGGCATTTCCTCCGGACCGTCCCGGCCGTGGGCGCCCTGGCCTACTCGGCTGCGGAGCGAACCCCGGTGCCGGCGACGCCGGATGACCCATCGACTGCCAGCCCGTCCGACATCGAGCTCTGGAAGTCGCGGCGCGCGCCGGCTGCCGAATACCCCATTCGTGCCAATCTCCACTCCGAGGTCGTCCTGGCCGACAACTTCTGGCAGCCCCGGGTGCGGAGGAACGCGGAGGTCACCATTCCCCTGGAAGCACGCAAGCTGGAGGCCTCGCCGAGGCGGACGCGCGGTGGTGTCCTCGAAGCCGCCATGTTGTCGCTCGTCACCCGTCCCGATCCGTGGCTGCAGGCCTGGGTGGAAAGGAGGGTCGCCGAGATGGCGAGCCAGGAGGCGCCAGCCAGCAACCGCGATTTCGGGGTCGCGGCCACATGGTACCGGACAACGGGCCGGCGGGGGCTGGTCGACAGGGCGATTCGATCGGCGGCGCAGCTCCAGGACGACTACCAGGCCAACGACCCTCCGTTCTCGGGCGGAGAGCGGGATTCCCTCAACTGCTCACGGCTCTACCGGATCACCGGCGATCCGCAGCACCTCGATCTGGCGCGACACTACCTGGACATCAGGGGCCGCGAGGACTCGGTCGGCCGGAGCCGGCACAACCAGTCCCACGTGCACGTGCTGGAGCAAACGGAGGCTGTGGGCCACGCGGTGAACTGCCTGACCCTCGCGGTTTCCATGGCGGACGTGGGCATTCTCTCGGGAAGGGAGGAATACCTGCGGGTCGCGCAGCGCATGTGGCACGACGCCGTGAGCCGGAAGATGTACATCACGGGGGGCGTCGGAACGACCGGCAACGAGGGCTTCGGCGAGCCGTACTCGCTGCCGAACATCGACGCCTATTCGGAGACGTGCGCGGTCCTGATGCTGATCACCCTGAGCCACAACCTGTTCCTCGCCTCGGGTGATGCACGCTACATCGACGTGATGGAACGCGGCATGTACAACAATGCCGTGTGCGGAGTGTCGGTCTCGGGGGACCACTACTTCTACGTGAATCGGCTGGCGAGCGCCGGAGACGGGCGCGACCTGCGCTGGCAGCGCGCCTCGCTGGAGTGCTGTCCTCCCAACGTGGTGCGCTTCATGGCCCGTATGCCGGGGTACATCTACGCGCAGGACCCCGACGGGGTGGTCTTCGTGAACCTGTACGTGTCCAGCGAAACCGGGTTCGAACTGGACGGCGGCACCCTCGGGCTCTCGGTGGAGAGCGAAATGCCGTGGGGCGGACGGTCGTCGATCAGCGTGTCGGCGGAACGGCCGCTGGAAGGGACCATTCGACTGCGCATACCGGGATGGGCCCGGGACCTGCCGGACCCGGAGGGGCTCTACGCATACGCGGATCGGCTCGTGGCCAGGGCAGAGGTGTCCGTGAATGGCCGTCCCGTGGACCCGGCGCCCGACCCGCTGGGCTACGTGTCGTTGACCCGGGAGTGGCGGGACGGAGACACCATCGAGGTCGAGTTCCCGATGGAGGTCCGCAGGGTGGTCGCGGACGAACGGGTTCGCGAGAACGGGGGCCGGTTCGCGGTCGAGCGCGGTCCCATCGTGTACTGTTGCGAATGGCCCGAGGTCGCGGGCGGCAATGTCCTGGACCTGCTTTTCGACGATGACGGCGAACTGCGAACGCGCCTCGACGCCGACTTGCCCGGGGGCCACCCGGTCATCTCCACGGAGGCACGAAGCCTGACCGATCCGTCCGCGCCGACAA
>CAZTOF010000125.1:0-3164 GCA_964615515.1 uncultured Gemmatimonadaceae bacterium | reverse complement strand
GGACACTCCCGCACCCGTCCCACCGTGACGGCCATGCCCCCCCCCGCCATTGCGTCGCGCCGCGGCTGCGGTCGGTCCACACCCTCCACCACCCGGACGGGCCGCCGCGGCGCGGTCGGAAACGCCAGCTCCTGGGGACGCCCCCTGAACCCCGCCATCGCTTCGCGCACCTCGGCCGGAGACGGCCGCGCCTCCATCTCGACCGAAGCACACACCAGGTGGCCGTCCACCGTGGCAACCCGGTTGCAGTGCGCGCTGACCGCCATGGCTGCCGGTTCGACCGGTTCTCCCCACTCCCGCATCGTCCCCATCACCTTGCAGGTCTCGGCCGCGATCTTGTCCTCTTCGCCGCCGATGAAGGGGATCGCGTTGCCGAGCACGTCCACGGCCGGGACGCCCGGGTAGCCCGCGCCGCTCACCGCCTGCAGCGTGGTGACCAGGACGCGCCGAATGCCGAAGGGACGGAGCGGGGCCAGCGCGAGGGCGAGCGTGATTGTCGAACAGTTGGGGTTGGTGACGATCGCACCGGGCCAGCCGCGCTCCCGGCGCTGGTGCTTGATCAGGGCCGCATGTTCGGGGTTCACCTCCGGGATGACGAGGGGAACGTCCGGGTCGAGGCGGTGGCTGCGCGCATTGGAGAGCACGAAATGGCCGGCGCGGGCGAAGGCGCGCTCGATGCCACCCGCGACCGAGGCGTCCATGGCCGAGAAGACCAGCCGGGGACATTCGGCATCGGGAGCCGCCGGGCGCACGAGCAGCCCCGCGACATCCGCCGGCATGGGGCGATCCTGCACCCAGCGGGCGGCGTGGGCGTAGTGCAGCCCGGCACTGCGCTCGCTTGCGCCCAGCCAGGCGAGCCGGAACCAGGGGTGACCCTCCAGGTACAGTGCGAACTGCTGGCCCACCATTCCGGTGGCGCCGAGCAGGCCCACGGGGTGTTGGAGATCCCGGCTCATCTGCCGGGCGGGGGAGTCTGCAGCACCGCCGGGGCCGACCACCGGTGGGGTGGCCGTGCGGAGAACGGCCGGCGTGAGCGGATTGGCTTCGCGGATCCGGTCATATGGTATCGGCTCCTCCCGGGCCAACGGTCCAAGCCAACCCCGACACTTGCGTCAGGGTTGGCGTGCTCTTCCTCCACTTTCGCGGGCAGCGGCGGTGGCGAATTCAGTTCGGAAGTTGTGGAGAATTCACCATGCGGACAACGTCCGGCACCTTCGACCGGGCACTCCCCGCGCGCACGATCCCGCGCAGCATTCCCCGGAAGATCAGCCAGAGACGGTCATCGGGGAGAGTGAGTGAGGACAACCTGGAGGTTGCCGCCGGACTACCGTTCACTCGCGACGCTCAGGCGAAATCGGCGCGCCATAGGTGGACGACGCGATCCGCCAACCGACGCTGGCGCGCGTCGAGGCGTGCCGGAGTCCAGTCTTCGGGAGCCATCTCCAAGACCGCCTTGGTCAGAGAATACCGGCTCTCGTCGTACGCCCGTGCCTTGTCGGCGTAGCCGGCGTTGGCCACTTCGCGATTCGGGCCGGCTTCCAGCAGCGTGAGATTGCCGATCCGGTTCACGACGGCATCCTGGCTACCGGGAGGAAAATCATCCTCCCAGGCCGCTCCAGGGTTTTCCGGCAGGATGTGTTCAATGGTCCCCGGATCGGTTTCGGGATCACACGGCTTCCCCGATAGATCCTCTTCCAATCGCGCCAGTATGTACTTGGCCAGACGCTTGCGGGGGCCCCGCGTCGGTATGGAAAGGAAGGTGAAATCGGTCGCGGTTCGCTCATCGGAAACGTAGATTCCCCTTAGTACCTCGAAGAGTTCTCCCGGACCGCTGACTGCTCCGTCCTTCACGGCCTTGCTCGCCCGGTGGTAGGCGGACTCGAGATCGTTCGGATTCTGCCGGCTCACGACCGTATACCTGAAGGCCAGCGTGCAGACGAGTTTCAACGTCCGAACGAAATCGCGTTCCGGCCACTCCTCCCAAACAACAAACAGCAACGGCATCATCTGCGTGACACGAAAGACATTCAGCTCGGTGACGTACCGCCGGGCGCCGGGGATGTCCACCCAATAGCCGTGTGCCGGGTCCTTGACCGCGGCAAAGACCTCGGCCCTCGATTCAAGCACCTCCAGCAGATCGTACACGTCCCGGGGGGTCCGATAGCGGTCGCGCACCAGCTTGAACAGACGTCGGCTGCGGACCTTCGGCTTTTCACAGAGCATGTGGTAGCGAAGCAGTTCCGGGACATTCTGCTGACCGACGGTCGCCGCGATGCGCTGCCAGCGGCGGAGCATCGACGGGCGGTCCGAGCTGGAAGCCTTCGCAAAGAGGTAGTTCTTCAGAAGATCCGTGGTCGTAAGCTCGAGACCCCGGGCGTTCAGGGTCTCGAACACCGTGTAGGCGTTCAGCGCATCATCCACCGTGATCAGGATGAAGACCAGGC
The DNA here is from genome assembly GCA_964615515.1 of uncultured Gemmatimonadaceae bacterium. Classification (GTDB taxonomy): domain Bacteria; phylum Gemmatimonadota; class Gemmatimonadetes; order Longimicrobiales; family Gaopeijiaceae; genus Bin94. Next base: position 720 of record CAZTOF010000125.1, on the reverse strand, counting down.
GCCGGGCGACGTTTTCCGAGATCAGCCTGGCGAGTGCCGTCCCGTCGCGCCGAAACGATTCCACCGCGTTGATTTGTTTCCTGAAGTATCGGAAGCACTCCCAGAGCAGCTTGTTGGAGCGGACAAGACCACGGGGGTTTCCGGGCTGCCTGAGTTGGACCAGGTAGTCCTGATAGAAGCCGTCATCGGTATCGTTCAGGTTGAGACGGCTCGATTCCACCAGCGAAGCCGGGTCTTTTTCTCCGATGAAGCGGTTCCTCAGTTCAAGGGCCCGGGAGATATTCTCATCCGGTTCGACCCCGCTGGCCGCCAACCGCTGAAGTGCTTCAATGGCGGCGAGGGTGAGCACGCTCAGCGTGGCGAAACGCTGCTGCCCGTCGATGACCACGAAACGGCGGTCGGACCGGGCCTCCACCACGAGAGCTCCCATGTAGTGACGCCCATCCTCCGAGTCGCTCATCTCCGCGATGTCGTTCCACAGATCCTCCCACTGTTCCAGCCGCCAGGAGTAGTCACGCTGGTACTGCGGCACATGGTAGGCCCTGCCGTTCCCGATCAGCTCCTGGTAGTTGACCGTGCGCGTGTCGAGGAGTGTCGTTCTGGCCATCGCTCGTCCGCCCGACTGGTGGTGGATTCCGCGGCCCCCGGAGGCTCGCAGGGCGGCCTCACGGAGCCGTCGACGTTCCGAAGCTACCCCCCGCCCTCACGGTTCGCCAAGAC
>CAZTOF010000124.1:0-2334 GCA_964615515.1 uncultured Gemmatimonadaceae bacterium | reverse complement strand
GCCCCCGTCCCCACAACGCGAGGAGGAGGCCCCCCACACTTATGGAGAACCTCCTCCCGTGGCATTCCTTCCCGGCCTTGATCGCGACGCTCTACCCGTGCTCCGGCGGTGGCCCTACCCTACGACTTCCGACCGCATTCTCGTCGACCCTCTCCCGCCCCGCGTCCGCCACGATCAGAGCCTCCCAACACCACGTTGTACACACTCACTCCCATCCCACCGGTACTGCCATCAACGACTACACCTCCGATACGTTCAGCGTCGCCCGTCAATGGGAGAAACGAATCCATGCCAAGGTCCACAGTCCCGACATACCCCGCCTGTTCGTCGATCACGTCGAACAGCACCGCCCTCCCGTCACTACCCTCGCGATCCTCCAATCCGTCACGAAGGCCCGATCCGCGCTGAACCCAAATCCCGCCAGGTCCTTTGAAAGCGTTGTCGATAACGTGATCTTCATCGCCACCCCCCTTCTTCACCGATCTTCCCAGGCAATAGAGCGTCTCCCCGGTCAATGCATTGATGGCCTCCAACTCGTAACCCGATCCATCTACAACGACGATCGTGTCTCCGCTCAGCGGGACCATCACGACCGCCGCCTGTTCGTCCAGGGGAACTACATCAGCCGCAGCCTCTTCCCTACTCCAGATTGCCCGAGGCTCGTCCCCCCACCGCACCACTCTCGTCAACCTGCCTGACAGCCTCAAATCTCGCGACAGAGACACCAGCTCATTCCGGGAATCGAATGCAATATCCAGGTGGAAGGGCGTGCGCGAGTCATTCATCCGAACAAACCGGGCTCTTTCCGGTGGCAACATCACATGCGCGCCTTGTCTTTGCGCGTCCAATACCACGACTTCACCATTGTCCGATGACACCGCCACCGCAGTCGGCACCCCGAATTCGTTCGGTCCCGACCCTTGCCGACCCCACACTCCACGAATCTCGCCTGTGGGCGAAAAGGAGTACATTCTGTATTCGTTGGTATCCAGTACATAGAGTTCACCTTCCTGACCGAATGCCATACCGGACAATAGGCCATAGCTCGTAGGTGACGCGAACGCAACTGACAATTCCGCATGCACGTAGTGCTGCGAACTCGCGCTGGACGGCATGAAAACTACTAACGACAGGGCGGAAAGCATGCGACCAACTGATCGCCTGATGATACTTGCCCCGGGAAACACGAGCACTGCTACCCCCATCGCAACTGAAATCCAAGTATGGTCGTACAAAAGGAACAGCCATCCGGTGAAGCACAGGATACCGATGGCAACAGCTTGTAACACGCTTGTAATAGCGTCCAGTTGCTCACGGGTCGACAGGTCGTCTTCCGATCGAAGGAGAGTCATGTACTCCCGTCGAGGGCCGGCGACGATCATGTATGCGGCCAGTGCGGACCATAGGATCCCCGACACAATCGACATCACCATGGGATCACCTCCTCAAGTCATCAAGGTAGAAACGTGTGAACTTCCCAACTAGAACAGTCGGCCGATGGCCCTGATGCATGCCTCTATGTTGGTTTCATTGCCGTTGAGCAAATCCGACGCTTCGTTGAGTAGTCTCTCGAGACACGCGAGGCATCCGCCGATCTTGGCTATGCCCCTAATCAGCCCCGTGAGAAGGCGCAGCTTCGGAACAATGCACACGAAACAAGCACCGAGCCCGGAAACGAGTTCCCAGAGATCGCAGTCACTCACTACGGCCACCGGTGTGTTGGTGGAACCACTCGGTGCCAAGTCACATCCCATGGCAAGCCAGGTCGGAACATCCGTGAAGGAAACGTTGATTGGCTTTGTTGGAGATTCCCAATCAGCCGATCCTGCATCTGGCCGTTCCAACAGGGCGCTCCCATCTGCCCACACATCGCTGGACACCTCGGCGCCAGCCAGGGGAAGAGCCGAGATCACCATCGCGGCGATCGACATCAGACCTGGTGCAGTAGCGCTCCTCGATTTCGTGGGCTTTTTTCGGAAAAACATAGTATTGCCTCCCAAACAGGGGTGCAGAAAACCCCGGCGGCACTCGCCGCCAGTCCGCGTCTTCAGGACGCGTCTTCGCTGATTGCGAAACACCTCTTCCCAGCGCCCGAACTGCGGCGGCCCTTGGGGCCATGTGCACCGCACCTCCGTTGCTCGCCGCCCGCGATGTTGACACAACACATCCGGGGGGTCCGAGCCGCTCGGGTTTAGCTAGTTTCCGTCCGTAAACTCGCAACTCGTTTGCGGGCAATGAGATACGGACGCCGGGGCGGGTCCGTTTCGCTGGAAATCGGAGGCACAACCCGTTATCTTTGTGCATCGACAAGCGGTTGCAGCCACGCCAATTCGC
>CAZTOF010000123.1:0-4417 GCA_964615515.1 uncultured Gemmatimonadaceae bacterium | reverse complement strand
GTCAACGAAGACGCCGACTTCCTTCGCGCCCAGCTCGATGCGCGCGAACTTGTCGCCTTCATCGCCGACGGATCGCTCCTGCCGCGCCGGAGCGGCATCGACGACCGCCCCCTGGATGGCGACCGGGCCACCCTCTTCGCGTCCCCGCCCGGTCTCGGCGTTACCCTCGACCGCGCCAACGGCCCGCCCGTTTCCGGCATGGGGATCCCGCGCGGCGTCACACTCCTCGTGGGCGGCGGCTACCACGGCAAGTCGACGGTGCTGGACGCGGTCGCCCGGGGCGTCTACAACCACCGTCCCGGCGACGGCCGCGAACGGGTGGTGACCGACCCGACCGCCATGAAGGTCCAGGCCGAGGACGGTCGTTCAGTGGCCGGCGTCGACATCTCGCCCTTCATCGGTGCACTCCCCGGCGGCCAGGACACGGCGGCCTTCTCCACCCCCAACGCCTCCGGGTCGACCAGCCAGGCCGCAGCCATCATCGAGGCGCTCGAGGCCGGGTCCCGGCTGCTCCTGATCGACGAGGACACCGCCGCAACCAATTTCATGATCCGCGACCGCCGCATGCAGGCGCTCGTCAAGGGCGACGACGAGCCCATCACTCCGTTCATCGATCGCGTACGCAGCCTCCACGAGGACGCGGGCGCCAGCACCGTGCTCGTGATCGGCGGTTCGGGCGACTACCTCGACGTGGCGGACCGCGTCATCGGCATGATCCGCTACCGCCCGGCCGACCTGTCGGCAGCCGCGCGGGACGTTGCAACCGCCCACCCCACCGGGCGATTGACCCGGGCCGGCTCCGTCCGCTGGCCGTCACGGCACCGGTTCCCCGATCCACGCTCCATATCGGCCAGCCGGGGACGCCGACAACGCTCGATCAAGGTCAGGAGCCCTACCACCGTCGACTTCGGCCGGGAGCGAATCGAGCTGGCGGGCGTGCGGCAGATCGTATCCCGCGCCCAAACCCGGGCGATCGCACTGGCGCTCGACCATGCGCGGTCCTTCATGGCCGAGGGCATGGCCGTGGAGGACATTCTCGCGACGCTCGCCGATTCGCTCGAACGCCACGGACTGGACATCCTCGACTCCGGGCGCACCGGCGACCTGGCGAGCCCCCGTGTGCAGGATATGGCAGCCGCCCTGGGGAGGCTCAGGAGCCTGAGACTGAGCCGGCACGCCCCTCGTGGAGCGTCTTCCATCCGCACTCGCGAGCGCGGGCCGGCCGGCTTACCGTAATCGTCCGGGACCGCTTGTCGTATGATTACGGCAGGTGGGATTGGGGGCTTGTTGTTCCCGGATTCTCTCGCCCCACCGGAGCTCTCGGCAGACAGGAGGTCAAGGTAGCATGAGGCTGATCGGACGCACTCCTGCACGGAAGCTCCCGGCGTTGGTGGCGCTGGCGATCGGAAGCGGTTGCACCGAGCCGGAATTCGTACCTGCACCCACCACGATCGAGATCTCCCCGTCGGCCCCGGTTCTGGCCGAATTCGGAGACACGGTGCAGCTTACCGCCACCGTAAAGGACCAGAACGGAGAGGCGATGCCGTCGGTGCCGGTCACCTGGACGGGCATCGGGAGGTTTGTCGTGCACGTCTCGGGAGACGGACTCTTGACCGCCACCGAACCCGGGAAGGCGACCGTGCGGGCCTCGGCGGAGACGGCGACCGGAGACGCGGATGTCCTGGTCCAACCGGGGCCACGCGCGGTCCTGCACAAATTCTACAGGCGGATGGGGGGAGACGACTGGGTGAGAAACACCGGCTGGAAGACGAACGCGGCGTTCGACCGCTGGTTTGGCGTGTTCACAAACGTTGATGGAAGCATCGGAGCTCTGGCGCTGGCGAACAACGGCCTCACCGGCACGATTCCTCACGAGGTGGGCAGCCTGACAACCCTCGTGACGCTGTGGCTTGGCGGAAACGTCGTGACGGGTGAGATCCCGCCCGAACTCGGGAACCTCCGGAACCTGCGAGCGCTGAACCTCGCATCCAACGATCTCGAGGGCGAGATCCCGCCCGAACTCGGAAGCCTCGACAGCCTGCAGAGCCTGAACCTCGGCCTCAACGAACTGACGGGGTCGATCCCGCCTGAACTCGGGAATCTCCCGCGCCTGTTTAGTCTGAATCTCGAGTCCAACCAGCTGGCCGGCCCGGTCCCGGGCGAACTGGGGAACATCTCGCCGCTGATCGTCCTGGATATTGCCCACAATCCGCTGAGCGGCACACTTCCGAGAGAACTCATGCAGTTGCGCCTCGCGCTCTTTCATTGGGACTACACCGATCTCTGCGCCCCCGTTGACATTGAGTTCCAGGATTGGTTGAACAGCATCTCCAGCCAACGGGGAAACCAGGATTGTTGACGCCGGACCCGTGACTGCATCCTCGGGAGCGGCGGGGGTGCGAATCGGCCCGCGGTGTGTTCCGCGTGTTGTTTCGCTGGCGGTCCTGGTGCTCGGTGGCGGGTGCGGTCCGGCGGACCCGCCCGTGGCCACGACGATCGAGATCTCCCCGCCGGCCCCGGTTCTGATCGATGCCCGGGACACGGTTCGGCTCACCGCCACCGTACGGGACCAGAACGGGAAGGCGGTGCCGGACGTGCCGGTCGTCTGGTCACGCAACGACAGCTTCGTCGTAAAGCTCTCGGAAGACGGACTGGTGACGGCCGACGAGCCCGGACAGGTGCTCGTGCGGGCCTCGGCGGCAACCATAACGGCCGAAACCAGCATCGTGGTCGAACCGGGCCCGCGCGCGGTACTGCACAAGGTCTACAGGGTGACGGGCGGGGAAGACTGGGAGAACAGCACCAACTGGAAGACCGGCGCACCGCTCCACACCTGGCACGGATTGTTGGCGGACGCTCAGGGGAACATCGCGTGGCTGAACCTCTCAAACAACGGCCTGACCGGTGAGATTCCTCCCGAGGTGGGCACCCTGAGGGCCCTTGTCACCCTGGCCTTGCCGGGCAACCGGCTGACGGGCTCGATCCCGCCCGAACTCGCGAACCTCGAGAGTCTGCGGGTCCTTGACATCAGCTCCAACAAGCTCACGGGCTCGGTCCCGCCCGAATTCGGAGAACTCCTGAACCTCGAAGACCTGCGCCTCTCGGGCAACGCACTGACCGGCTCGATCCCGTCCGAGTTCGCGAACCTCGCCAACCTCGGGATCCTGAACCTCGACTCCCTCCAACTGACGGGCCCGATCCCGTCCGAACTCGCGCTTCTGCGGAACCTCAGGGTCCTGTACCTGCGCTCCAACCGGCTGACGGGTCCGATTCCGCCCGAGCTCGGGACTCTTCACAGCTCGAAGTCCTGTATCTCGACGGCAACGATCTGACGGGCCCCGTCCCGGGGGAACTGGGGAACATCCCGCAGCTGCGCAGCGTCCGAATCGCCGACAATCCACTGCTTGGTCCACTTCCACGCGACCTGATCGGATTGCCCCTCGTCTACTTTCACTGGCACAACACCGAACTCTGTGCGCCCACCGACGATGCTTTCCAGGCCTGGCTGAACGGCATCTTCGACCATGTCGGAAACGGGGATTGCGGCTCCCCGGCGGCCAGACGCTGATCCCGTGAAACGCGAACTACAGGTGCCCCAATTCAGTGAGCAACTCGCGGAGACGCATCTCCCGTTCCGCAAGCGGCGTTTTGGAAATCTCGCGCGCGAGCCGGATCCGCTCCTCCTCAGCCACCTTGTCCAGCACCATGATCGGGGTGCCGTAGCGCAGCAGAATGCGCTTGGCGTCTATGACTACCGAATCTGTCAATCGGGCCTCCAGGAAACAGGTCGAACTGACCACGCTATTCAAAGGTAACCTACCCCCCCGTTTGCGTTGCCATCCCCCGGCCCCCGTTCCATTTTCCCTGGCGTCATGGCCTCCACCTCGCTGTCCCCCTCCGTCGAAGACTACCTGAAGGCGGTCTATGCCCTGAACGAAGGGGGCGATGCCGCCGGCACCACCGAGCTTGCCCGCGTGCTTCAGGTGCAACCCGCCTCCGTGAGCGGAATGATCCGGCGGCTTGCCGAGGATGGACTTCTCCGCCACGAACCCTACCGGGGGGTGCGGTTGACTGAGGAGGGCAGCCGTGAAGCGCTCAAGATCCTCAGACGGCACCGGATCATCGAGACGTTCCTGGTGCAGCGGCTGGGGTACGACTGGGACGACGTGCACGGGGAGGCGGAGCGCCTCGAGCACGCGGCCTCCGAGCGCCTCATCGACCGGATGGCGGAGGCCCTGGGTCACCCTGCCACCGACCCGCACGGGGCACCCATCCCTACCCGTACAGGCAAGATCGATCCCACTCCGACCCACCGTCTCCACAAGGCCGCTGCCGGCACCCGGATCCTCGTGCGTTCCGTCGCGGACGAGGACCCCGTGCGTCTCCGCTACCTGAAGTCGGTGGGTCTGGTACCGGG
>CAZTOF010000122.1:0-3000 GCA_964615515.1 uncultured Gemmatimonadaceae bacterium | reverse complement strand
CACCAGTCATTGATCGCAGACGCTACCTCCCTCGTGGTAGCGGATGGTCTCGAGCCAGGCCTGGAACTCGTCGTCGGGTGGCGAACAGAGGTCGGTCCAAAACCAGTGGAACGTGTTAAGGTACAGGTTCATCAGGCTTCGTGGCAGCGGGCCACTCAGCTCCAGAGTGTTGACGTAGAGATCCTCCAAGGATTCCAGATTGCCCAGCGAGGCCGGCAGAGGGCCCGTGAAGTCGTTGCCCCAGAGACTGAGGTATCCGACTGCCGGCAGGTCTCCAAGCCATTCCGGCAGAGGCCCGGACAGTTGATTGTAGTGGAGGTTCAGGGTATCGAGTCGGCTCAGTTGCAGGATCTCGCGCGGAATTCCGCCGGTCAGGGCGTTATGGTGCAACAGCAGTGCCGTCAGGTTCTCCAGCTCGCCGATTTCGGGCGGTATGGTACCCTTGACGTCTTCGTTGAAACCCAGGTCCAAGCCCCGCAAGTGCTTCAAGAGCCCGATTTCGGCTGGGATCTCCCCGTTCAGGCTATTGCGCTCGAGGGACAGGCCCACAACGTTGCCGTCTTCGTCCGTCGTCACGCCGACCCATTCACCGAGCGCGGTTCCGGTTCCCCAATTGCGCTTCCTGTTCCAACCGTCGCCGTTCAGGCTCTCGAAGAGCTTCATGAGCGCATCCCGCTGGATCAGGGTCACGGTAATGGCCGCTGCACCTGAGATGTCCTCGACCGCGGCGAGGATCCGGGCCTCGCCGCTCCCGCGGGCGCCGACAAGACCCGTGGAGTTGACCGAGGCCACCGCCGCGTCTTCGCTGGACCACTGGACACGCACGGTGTCCATGGCTTTGCCGTTCTGGTCCCTGACCATAGCGGTCAAGCGGAGTTCTTGCCCGAGCTTCGCGAAGTCCGCGGTCTCCGGGGATACCACGACCGTCACGGGGTACGGCGCCTCCGGTTCCGTTCCATCGCCGCAGGCCACTGCCGCAAGCAGTGCCATCAATAACGCCTTGTTCATTTTCCCCTCCTCGCCCGCCACGCATGTCACGGGAGGGCGGCCCGGGTGCCCGGTGCGCCCGCCGTCACGGACCGCATACGTCACCCCCCTGGTGGAAGCGGATTCCGTCAAGCCAGTCCTGAAACGCATCGTCTGGCGGAGAACAGAGATCGGTATCCTGCCAATGGAATATATTGAGCTCCAGGTTCATGAGGCTTCGTGGCAACGGACCGCTCAAGTCGGTGTCCTGGATCTCAAGCCTCACCATGCGGTTCAAGTCGCCCAGCGAGGCCGGTACGGATCCGGTGAGATCGTTGCCCCAGAGGCTGATGTGCGTCAACTCGGGCAGGTCTCCGAGCCATTCCGGCATGGGGCCGGTCAGCTGGTTGCGATGCAGGTCGAAATTGACCATTCCGGTCAGGTTGGCGAGCACGGACGGGATCGTGCCGGCCAGGGAGTTGTGGTGAAACAGGATTCCTCTCAGGTACTCCATCTCCGCCAACTCGGGCGGTATGGTACCCCTGACCGAGTCGTTGAACGACAAGTCCAATACCCGCAAGTGCTTCACAAGCTTGATCTCGGGTGGTATCTCACCGTGAAGGTTTGTTCCTTTGGAGATTCAGCCTGATGACGTTGCCGTCGTCGTCTGTCACGACACCGTACCAGGCACCGAGCCCGGTCTCGGTTCCCCAATTGGTGTTGTCGGTCCAATTGTCGCCATTCAGGCTTTCATAGAACTTCAGCAGTCCGTCTCGCTGGGCCAGGCGTATGGTGATGGTTGCCGTGTCGGATACCGCTCCCGCGGTCGCCGTGATCCCGACCACGCCGCCGCCCCGGGCGACTACGACACCCTCGGCGGTAACGGTGGCCAGGAGTGAGTCTTCCGTCGACCATTCGACGGTTACGGAGTCCATTCCGTCCCCGTTCTGATCCCTGACGGTGGCCGTCAGATGGAGGGTGTCGGCGAACTTCTCCATCTCTCCCGTTGCCGGCGACACCACGACGGTTGCGGGGTACAGTGACTCCGGTTCGGTGGCGTCACCGCCGCAGGCAGTCAGGAACACCGCTGCTACGACCTCGTATCTTCTCATTTCCTCTCTCCCCTCCGGACTGATCGACGCTGTTCCCGGTCACCCGGGGTACGGTCCTATCGCTGACTGTCTTGTAACCCACGGGAAACGATATGTTCCACAGGGGGGCATGTCATTGTCAGACATGCGGACCAGCCACGCTGCACGTCGCGGCAACTGCGGCCGTGGAACTTCGGGCCATGGTCACGGTACAAGCCCTGCAGCGGGTAGTAGTCACCTTGGCCCGAGACGCTGGACCGGGAGCGGCGGGCGATGATCCGGCTACATCCCGGACAGATGACAACCCAAATACCGGAGACGGCAATGAAAACCCCTGTACCCCTTCTGATCCTGGCCTCCATCCTCGGGGTGGGGAGCAACCCCCTCCACGCCCAACTCACCCTGGGGGTAAGGGGTGGGGTGACCCAGAGCACCCTTGGCGTCAGCTCTGATCACGATGTGGTACAGGGGGCGTCCGCCAAGCACGGCGCCCTGGGCGCCGTGTCCCTGACCTACCCGTTCAACGAACTGCTCGGGTTGTCCCTGGAGGTCGGGTACACCCAACGGGGAGCGGAACTGACGATTCTGGACTACGACGCGTACTACGATGTCATCTGGGGGTACGACTACATCGATGTCTCCCTGCTCGGAAGGGCGTCCTTCGGCCCAATCTATCTGCTCGCCGGGCCGACCATGGCCTTCCGTACCGCGTGCTACGCCAAGATATCCGTCAAGTCCTCCTGTAGTTCGCCTCCCCCGGTCGAGTTCCGGGAAAACGACTTCCTTCTGACCGGAGGAGCGGGGGTCGGTCTCGACATCGGCTCGGTGACGCTGGTCGCCGAGGGTCTCTATGACCTGGGGTTGCTGGATATCAACGACAGCGAGGAACACACCACCGCGAAGCACCGGGGTCTGTTGCTCCGGGTGGGGGTCGACCTTCGGC
>CAZTOF010000121.1:0-4082 GCA_964615515.1 uncultured Gemmatimonadaceae bacterium | reverse complement strand
GGGGGGAGGCGGGGCTGTGAGGTGCGGGCAGGTGGAGCGGCTCGAGGACGCGAGGCGTTGGGCGTCACGTCCGGGCAGATTCGGACCGGCCCTGTAGTGGCGATGCAGGACCGCTGTGGACCGCCTACCTTGACGTCACGTGACTCTAGCGCGGAGGCAACCGGAACCCGATGAACGGCGAACTCACCGACCTGAGCGACGTCCTGAAGAGAGACCGGCTCTTCGAGATCCCGATCTACCAGCGCGGCTACGCTTGGGAAGAGGAGAACCTGCAGGATCTGTGGGACGATCTCCACTACCTCGGCGACCGCCAACACTACTTCGGAACCATCCTCCTAAAGGCGGACAGGACGACCGAGGCCGGAATGAATACGTTCGAGGTGATCGACGGCCAGCAACGGCTGACGACGATTCTCATCTTGCTTAGTGAGCTGATCCACCAACTCAGGAAGCTCGGCGACCATGAAGCGGGCGACAAGGCGGCCACGCTCGATGAGGACTATATCGGCCGTGCACCACATTATAGGTTGACCATCGGCAATGAAGACGAGTTCTTTTTCCGCGAGTCGATCCTCGCCAGGAAATCCGTCACTGCTCCCGAGACGCGGGCCCAGGAGCGGCTGCGAACCGCCCAGTCCTTCTTCTGCGACCAGTTCCATCGGCAACGGGAAGCCAAGGGGCAGGATGAGTACCGCAGCTTTCTAATCGACTTCAACAGTCGTCGCATAGAGCGGCTGCAGGTCATGCAGTACATCGTGCCGTCGAACGCCGAGGCGGTCCGCATGTTCGAGACCGTAAACGACCGTGGGCGACCGCTGACCAATCTGGAGAAGACGAAGAGTATCCTGATGTACGTCTCGTACCTCGTCGTTGACGATCCCGTCAGGCGGGGAAAACTCTTTTCCGAGCTGAACGGCCACTTCGCGAAGATCTACCAGTGCTTTCAGGACATTGAGGAGAAGCTCGGTCTTCGTGATGCCGGAGAGATCCAGCGCTATCACCACGTCTTCTTTTTCGGCCAAAGAACTCTGCACAAACACATGCAGGTGCTCAAGGACCGCCTCATGGAGATGAGCCGAGAGGATCGGGAGGACTGTGAACGCTTCATTCGCAGCTATGCCCGCAGCCTGCGGCAGGCGTTCGGAACGATGCAGGGCATCGCGCGGCGCAGACGGGACGGGAGTGCGCTCGGCAGGGCAATCGACAGGCTATTCCTGGTCGGGCCCGTCGGGAACCTGTATCCGCTCCTAATAGCCGCTTGGCAAAAATCCGGGGAGGACTCGGAGCGCGAGGAGATCCTCTGTCTGTTCGAGGCTTTCGTAATTCGGGTCTACCGCGTCGTGAGACGGCGGAGCCATACCGGCAGAAGCACGTTGAACTGGCTGGCCTATCATGTCCACCGGAGTCTCTCCTTCAGCGACCTCCGGCAACGGTTGAGGAAAATGAATCTGGACTACGTCACGGACGACAGGTTCCGCCGAGAATTGTCTGGAGCGCACTGCTACCCGTATCTCGGTACCGGGACGATCAAGTACCTGCTCGCGGAGTACGAGATGAAACGCCAAAAAGAGGAGCGTGGGGGAGTGCAGGTACCTCTCCGGCAGATTCTCTCGTCCGAGTATGAGACGGAGCACATCCTGCCGCAGCACCCGGCGGGGGGTTTGGACGAGGAAGAGAGGGCCGCCCACCAGGAGATCGTCCATCGCCTGGGCAACCTGACCATCGCATTGAAGGAGTGTAACCGGAGGATGGGCAACCGTCCCTTCGAGGGGAAACGAGACGGTTGGGGGGAACCTGACGAAAAGAAGATCTGTTACTACCGCAATTCCAGCCTGCGCGTCCAACGCGACCTGGTGAAATGGACGCAATGGAACGAATCGACCATTGAAGAACGTGGCGAAGAGATCATCGACTTCGCCCTGAAACGCTGGCAAGTCGGTCCCGTGGCCGACCCGGAAACTGACGCGCCTCAGCCATGATCCACCGCGTCCGCCTGGGAAGCTTCAAGCGCTTCCGCGACCAGTCCTTCGAACTGCACGACTCGATCGTTCTGGCCGGACCCAACAACGCCGGGAAGTCGACCCTGCTGCAGGCGATTGCGACCTGGAAGTTCGGTCTCGACCACTGGCTCGCGCAGCGCGAGGGTGGCAGCAGGGGTGTCAAGCGGACGGGCGTGGCTCTGACCAGGAGGGACTTCACGGCGGTGCCAATACGCGAGATGAACCTGTTGTGGAAGGACCGCGTGGTGTCGGGAGGCGAGGGGCCGGGTGCTTCCCGGCTCCTGGAGATCGTCGTAGAGGGGCGGTCGAACGACGAGAACTGGGAATGCGGATTGGAGTTCCAGTACGCCAACCGCGAGATGGTGTACGTGCGGCCGCTCGGTGCGAAACACCTGGGGGCGGAGGAGATCAACGCGTTTCCTCCACAGGCGGCCAAGGATCTTCGAGTCGTGCATGTCCCGGCTCTGTTCGGAATACAGCGCGATGAGCCCAGGCACGAACGCGGAATGCAGGATCTCCTCATTGGCCAGGGTCGTAGTGGCGACATCCTGCGGAATCTGCTCCTGGAGGTCGGCGACCGGACCGAAGCAGGCGGGGGCGCCAATGCCCAAGAGTCGGCCTGGGAGTCCCTGACCGGGCACATGAGGGACCTCTTCAGGATCGACCTTATGCGACCGTCCTACGGCGCGGGGCAGCCATACATCACCTGTCAGTACCGCGAATGGTCGGGGGAGTCCTCTGTCGGCCGCAAGTCGCCCCGCTACCGCCCACTCGACCTTGCCAGCGTAGGCAGCGGCACGCTCCAGGTGCTTCTGCTGCTCGGATTCCTCTATGCCCGTCCCGGCACGGTGATGCTCCTGGACGAACCCGACGCCCATCAACACATCATCCTCCAGCGGGACGTGTACGCGCTCCTGCGGAGGATCGCCCGCGAGCGCGACGGCCAGGTGATCATGGCGACGCACTCTCCCACAATCCTGGATGCCACCGAGCCGGAACGGGTCCTGTCGTTCGCGGGGGATTCTCCACGCGCACTACGCACCGACACGGAACGAGACCGAACCATCGAGGCACTGAGGCAACTCAACACCACCGATCTCCTTCTCGGCCAGGACGTGGGGGCGGTGCTCTACGTGGAAGACCAGACCGATGAGCGGATTCTGCGGGCATGGGCCGGGGTTCTGGGTCACCCGCTCCAGGAGTTCTTCTCCCACGCCTACGTCCACTGGTTGCGGGGACGTCGGCTGGAGCACGCCAAAGAGCATCACTTCGCTCTCCACGGGGCGTTTCCCGGGATTCCCGCAGTGTGCCTGCTCGACGGGGACAATCGGGAGGCGCCCGAACGCGAGACGACGAGGCTCGGGATGGAGGTGTTCCGCTGGAGGCGCTATGAGATCGAGAACTACCTTGTCCACCCCGATCCGATCGCCCGCTCTCTGAGATTCCCGCTGAGCATCGAGAGTGTCCGGCGGGAGTTCCGGGGGATGGTTCCGCCGGGTGCCGACGTGTTCGGAGACTCCGTCGTGTTCGTCCGGTCGAAGGGCAGCACGGAACTGCTCATGCCGCTGCTGAAGGCGGTTGGCCACCCCACAAACAAGAGCGACTTGTACCTGATCGCCGAGGCGATGAAGCCGGAGGAGATTCACCCCGAAGTCGTTCGGAAGCTTGACCGCATGGCGGAGGTGCTGAACCGGGGCAACCGGGGCGGGGCGGCTTCCTGAACACCGCACGGGTCGTCGGCCAGTCGCTCAAAGCGCGATGTCGGGGGCCGGGGGGTGGGATGTCGTTGCACGAGACAACGGCGGTGGGCACGAAAACTCGGATGCACACTCCGAGTTTTCACGCTATCTTGCGACCATGCTCGCACGCCCCGACTATCTCCGGCGGCTGGAGGTCTCGACCGCCCGCGCTCCCGTCACCGCCCTGCTGGGGCCGAGACAATGCGGCAAGACCACGCTCGCACGGCAGTTCGCCGCCGGACGGAAGGCCACACGCTTCGATCTGGAGTCGGAACCGGACGTCCGCGCACTCGCCAATCCCGAGCTCGTTCTGGGATCCCTGGATGGACTGGTGGTGCTGGAC
>CAZTOF010000120.1:0-1953 GCA_964615515.1 uncultured Gemmatimonadaceae bacterium | reverse complement strand
ACCCCACCCCGTCCCCGCTCACGGCCACCTCCACGCGGCGCGGCCAGTACACCCCCGACCACGGGTGCTGCAGGAACCCCACCTTCACGGCCTCCACGTCTTCACCCTCCCCCAGATCGATCACTGCGGTGATCTCGCCGGCCCGGTAGCCCTGCCAGTGGCCTCCGCGCCGGTCGATCGAGCCGCGAATCCCGTCCACCAGCCCGGCGTCGCCCGCCGCCGAATAGCGGGACGAGGACGCGGGTTCAACCATCACGGCGCGGCCTCGCGCGAGGTGCTCCACCCGATTGACTTCGCCGAAGTGGTGCAGCGCGAGCGACCGCGTCGCGATCGCGTTGGCGGCTTCGGTGTCCGGAACCGTGTCCGCCATCCCCATCCTGCCCGGATCCTCGCCCGGACGGAGTGGCCGCAGCAGGAAGCGGAAGCCCATCTCGCCTGGCCACAGCGTGTACTCGCGGTGCGGCACCGCGCCCCATGAATCGTCGCCGCCCACGCCCTGCTGCCGGTAGTCGATGGTCAGCGTGACCTCGTCGCGAGGCACCAGGTCCGCCCAGTGGCGCCCTGCCTTCCGCTCCCCCGCGTCGAGGTCCTCGAGCCTGTGGTGCAGCGCCGAGAACGACACGGTGGGCAGCCCGGTGACGAGCAGCCCTGTCCCTTTGCCGTCGGTTGCCGCCACCCAACGGGTGTCGGTGCGGGTGCCGGTCTCCTGGGGTCTCACGTAGGGGTGGGCCATTTCGGAGACGGGGGCCGTGTAGCGTCCGACGGCGGCGCCCGTGCGGCGATCCCAGTAGTTCTCGTGGGGGCCGCGGCCGTACCACTCGACCCGGTCGAGGTCTCCGGGGAGTGTGAGGATCGTGCCGAAACGGGGCATCTCGGGGAGGTCCTCGTCGACCCGGGCGAGGTGGGCGGAGATCGCGGTGGTGCCGTCCGGGTGGACTTCGTGGGACAGCGTGTAGCGCGCCCCGATCGTTCGCAGCGAGAAGTGGCTGGTGACCGTGACGTGCGCGCCGGACAGGGCGGTGGCCATGGAATCGAGGTGGCGGCCGGGCGGGCGGGCGGCCAGCCGCCAGACTCCTGACCGCACCGGGAAGCCGCTCCCGTAGTCGTTGTCGGTGGGGGCGCGCCAGAAGTTGGGCGCGAGGCCCGCGAGGAGCAGTTCGCGGCCATCGAGCCGCATCGAACCCAGGAGACCGGTCGCGCGGTCGAACCGGAGCGTGAAGTCGTCGCCGCTCACCTGGATGTAGCCGGGCGTTTTGCGCATGACCAAAGGCCCGCCCGGAAGAAAACCACGTTCCGGGGACCTTTGCCAGATGTGCAGCTGCTCCCAGGCCACCACATGACCCGCCGGCACCAGCGGCCCGTCCTCCCGCGTCCTGAAGGTGACCTTGAGCATGCTTTCGGCCCCCGGCCTCAGCCGGATCAGGGGGACCCCTTCGAGCGCCAGCGTGTCACGCCCGCCCGGCGGGGTAGCAAGCCGGGGCAGCGTCCCCGTGATTCCGGAGTGCGCCCCATCGACGAAGAACTCCCACGTCCCCTCCAGGTCCGACAGATCGGTGAAGGCCCGGCGGTTTTCGACCACGATCCGACGCGCATCGCGACCCACCATCGTCACCCGCACCGGTTCGTACACCTTCTTCACCTCCCACGCGTGCGGATGCGGCTTCCGGTCCGCCGACACCAGCCCGTTCACCAGGAAGTTCCCGTCGTTGCGCATGCCCGCGGGCCCGAAGTCCCCCCCATACGCCCAGTACCGCCTCCCCCCCTCGTCCGTCGCGAGCATCGCCTGGTCCACCCAGTCCCAGACGAACCCGCCCTGCAGCTGCGGGTGCGCGTCGATCACCTCCCAGTAGTCGGCCAGGTTCCCCACGCTGTTGCCCATCGCGTGCGCGTACTCCACCAGCAGAAACGGCTTCTCGGCCCCCGACCGGGCGTACCGCTCCAGCCAGTACGGCC
>CAZTOF010000119.1:0-7100 GCA_964615515.1 uncultured Gemmatimonadaceae bacterium | reverse complement strand
TGGAAAAACCCTCACGGCATTCGAGCGGCGATGCATCCGCGCTGGACCGCTTCGCCCACCTTGGTCAGGATGTAATGAGAACATTACACTTAGTAAATTACAGTATACATTTCGTCTTTCAGAAGCTGCGCTCTGCGTTGCTCCTCAGCCCAATAGCGCTGCTATTGGCCCCTCGTCGCGCCTTGCCAGCCCGGCGCCTCGCCGCTCTCGGTGCTCGCGGGGCTTTATCCACGGACTGCTACCTGTGGGTACGGGAATACAACCTGCCCGGCGAGTACCGGCACCTGTGGATGGTCTTTGGCCCGGACGGCCTCGCCGAGGGGCTGGTGGAGACGCCTCCGGGTCTTCGAATCTTCGAGATAGGGGAAGACTACCTCCTGGTGAAGACACGCGATGAAATGGGGGTGGAGCGGGTGCAGCTCCGGCCTCTCGACCGTGGACCGGGGTAGATTCCGTCTCCGCCCGCGCAAGACCTTCTCACCGCCGACCCCGATGACCGCACCAGCACGGGTCCAGACTCCACGGAGCCTGCCGCCCCGCCGTCGAACGACCGTTCCCGTCGACCACCCTCCCGGACCAGGTAAACGCTCCGCCCCTTCCCGGCGTCCCACTTCTCGAAACCCCACGAGGAGAACGAGAACCGAGAGCGCCATGCTCTCCGACCAAGACATCCTGGAGTTGGCCGAAAGGGCCGGGAAGGGAGAACGAGAGGCGCTCGGCAGGCTGGCGGGCGCTCTCCGTCCTCTCATATGCCGGTGGGCACTGGTCATGACCGGGGACCCCAACGATGCGGAAGACGTCGCGCAACGAGTGCTGATGAGAATGCTGGAATCGATCGAGGGATTCGATGGCCGGTCCAGGATCACGACCTGGGTCTACCGGATCACCCGGAATGCGAGTCTGGATCACCGGCGAAGCAGGCGGCGGGACAGGCGGTTGGCCGAGAAGGCCGAGCGGTTGGCCCGGGCGGAGACGCCCCGGCTTGAGGATCCACTGGATGACATCGAGATGAAGAGAACCATGCGGCTGATTCGGACACTTCTGCGGGAGCTGCCCATGAGGCAGCGGGAGGCCTTCGACCTGGTGGATCTGCAGGGCCTGACACCGAAGGAGGCGGCCGAGCTGCTGGAGATGAATCCGAACACGCTGCGGGTGCACCTGCTGCGGGCGAGGCGGCGGATGCGGGGGGAGATGCTGGCGCGGGGATTCGCGGTCGAGAACACGGGGGAATGATGGAACATCGCGACGATTGGCCGGACGGGATTCTGGAAGGGGATCTCGAGGCGACTGTGGGCCTGGATGCCCCGGCGCGACGGAGCGCCGAGCGCATTGCCCGGGACGCCCGCAACATGAACGCCGTCCTCGCGGTGATGGCGGAGCAGGTGAGTGGGAAGCTGCCCGTGCCGATACACGGGAAGGCCGCGCCGACAACTCGCCGCCAAGCTGGGAGATGGCGGACCGTGGCACCCTTCGCGGCCGCCGCCGCCATCGCGGCGCTGATCCTCATGCGCGGCGGAGAGACGGTGGAAGAAGTCGCGACCCTCATCCCCCCGCCCGAATCCAGGATACCGAGCATGGTGAGCGAGATGGACGTGGAGGCCGACCGGCCCTTCGCGGTATTTCCCACGACCGATCCCGACATCGCCGTGGTATGGCTACTCAACCCGAAGGAGAGCGACTGATGTATGACAATGTGAAGAGGAGTATTCGATGCGGGCTGATCGGGGTGTTGGCCCTGGGGGTGCTTGCGGGCACCGTAAGCGCGCAGGAGGGTGAGGAGGCTCCCGACATCCAGAACGTGCTGCTCACGTTCCATCTCGTCCAGGCGGATGGGTTCACGGACGAGGACCCGGAGATCAGCGAAGTCGTAAGCGAACTCAGAAAGATCTTCAAATTCAAGGGATACCGACTCCTGTCGACCTCGGTATTCAACATAGGCCTGGTGCGCAGCGCCCGAGGGGCCTACGTGATCGGTGATGGATTGCAGAGGGTCTTCCTGGCCGGTTCCGATGCGGCTTTGACGATCAAGGCGGAGGTCAGTTCAAGGCTCGCGCCTCCGGGTACCGTCCGTGCCAAGGTGACCCTCACGGACGCAACCACGCGGCCGACGGAAAGAAGTACGAGTCGTAGCGAGCGGCTCCCGCTTCTCGAAGCTTCCGCCACCATTCGCGACGGCAAGACAATGATCGTAGGATCGCCCCGCCGTACCGCCGACGAACCGGTGCTGATCCTTGTTGTCACCCCCAGGATCGACCCGTAGCGATGGTTACATGCCCACCCGGACGACCGGATCCGGGCACGACGAGCGTAGACAACCGATCCCGCCGGAATCGCGCCCCGGGATGGCAGCGGAGCCGAACCATCCGAACCCGCCCTCCATTTCTTGCCGCCGCAACCACGCTCGCCCTCGTCGGCTGCGGCTCCGACCCCCCGCCCATCGGCCCAAGCGTCGAGGTCGACACCATCGGCGACACAACGATCGTCCGCACCCTCTCGGGCAGCGTATGGGCCACCGAAGCGACGCTCGTCCCCGAAGTCTCGATCGGCGAACTCGAAGGACCCGACGAGTACCTGTTCGGCCGGATCGGGTCGCTGGCCGTGGACAGCGAGCGCAACGTCTACGTCTTCGACACCCAGGCGAACCATGTCCGTGTCTTCGACGCCGCCGGCACCTACCTGGCAACGCTGGGCAGGGAAGGAGAGGGACCCGGAGAGTTCTCGCGCGCCGAGACGATCGCTGTCCTCCCCGACGGCCGGTTGCTCGTTCGCGATCCGGGCAACATGCGGATCCAGGTGTTCGGCCCCGCTTCGGGCGAGACGGAGGAGTGGGCATACAATTCCGGCAACACATACCGGCCCGGCGCCCCTCTATACACCGATCTGCGCGGACGAACGTTCCTTCTGACCAGCGACCGGGACGGGGACGACATCATAGTCGTTCTCGGCCCCGACGGAACACACCTGGACACGCTGCCCGAACCCACGACCGCCTATGATCCCGTCGTCGTGAAGGCGGAAACGGAGAGCGCTTCGGTGACCTCGGCCGTACCCTTCACGCCCAGGTTCTTCTGGGCCGTGCACCCCAGCGGCCATTTCCTCACCGGGCTCTCCTCCGACTATCGCGTCGACCTCGCCAGGGACGACGGCGTGCTGCGGATCGAACGCGCCTACGACCCGGTTCCGGTGTCGGACGGGGAGCGTGACTACCGGCGCGAGTCCAAGGTGCGGATGATACGGTGGTCGGTTCCGGACTGGACCTGGGACGGCCCCGCAATCCCGGACCGCAAGCCGGTCTTCAACGAGTTGCTCACGGGCCGGGACGGCCGGATCTGGGTGAGGCTCCTGACCGATGGACAGCGTGTCGAGAACGAGAGTCACAATCCGGAGAATCCCATTTCGGAGCCCGTGACCTGGCGGGAGCCGACCCGCTACGATGTCTTCGAGTCCGACGGAACCTACCTGGGTGTCGTCGTGCCGCCGGACGACTTCTCCGCATCGCCCGATCCCGTCTTCGACGGTGACCATGTTTGGGCGGTAGCGAGGGACGAAATGGGGGTGGAGAGAGTCGTCCGATACAGGATCGAGGTGGACGATCGCGGCGGCGGCCGGTTGTCCTCGGAAACGTCTTTTGCCGGTCAACCGCCGTCGGGGAGTCGGGTGGACGCCCTTCCAGTTGCCTGGACCGTGCCTGAAGGGGGACCCTAGCTTCGTGGACAACGGTCCCGGCAGCGCTTCCGCCGGCAGCGTGGCCAGCCGGCTCGCCGTCCCACCGCCAGCGACCGAGTCACCAATGCCCATCCACACCCGTCCCCAGCACATCTCACGCGCAATAGCCGTCCTGGCGGTCGCGCTGTCGACCGCCTGCGAACAGCGAGACCCCACCTCCACTACCGACAATCTCACCATCACCGTCGACACTTTGGACGGCATCATCCACGTCGCCACGACCGGCACCCCACCCGCGTGGCGCCTCACCCTTGTCGCCTCGATCGGCCCCAAGTCGGTGCAGGAGCAGGAGACTCCCGACGAGTTCGGCCGGGTCAGTGCAGTCGCCCTAGGCCCCGACGGGAACGTTTTCGTTGCGGACGCCTCAAACCACGAGATCCGCGTCTTCGGTCTGGACGGGGGGCACCTGCGCACCTTCGGGCGCGGGGGCGAAGGGCCCGGTGAGTTCGCGAGCATCTATTCCATCGCATGGGTCGGGGACCGGCTCCTCGCCTACGACCCTCACCTGGGCCGCATCGGCGAATTCTCCGGCGCGGGCGAATGGCTCGGCCAGAGAAGAACCGCGGGAGGCATGACCGGATCAGCCGCCTTCATGCGCTTCTTCCCCGTCGGTCCGGACGAGGTCTTCCGCCTTTCCCTCGGTGGCGGCCGAACCCTCTGGGCGGGCCTTGACAGCCGTGGGGACACGGGCGACACCGTGCCCTTCCTCCGGGGGGCAACGGACCTTCCCGGCATGGTCGAGAGCATCTTCTGCGAGTGGGAAGGAGGACTCGGCTGGTACCCGCACAAGTCCGGCGCGAAGTTCGTGCAGCACCCGGGCTCCGGCGGGGTCATGTACTCCGCCTGGGGGTACTTCTACCGGATCGCCGTAACCCGGGGCGACGGCGATACCCTGCGCGTGATCGAACGCACGCTGCCGGCGGAGCCGGTCACCGACGAGGAATGGGCCGCCGGCAGCGCCGAATACGACGAGGCCCGGGAGCGTTGGCCGGAGGCCTCCTGCAAACCCCGGAGCTACACCCGGCCGGACCGGAAATCGTTCGTCAACGGGATCTTCGTTTCCCCCGACGGCAGGCTGTGGGTCGACGTGATCCGCACCGCCGGCAACCGCTGGGAGTTCTTCGACTCCGAGGGCAGACTGCTCGGAAGCGTTCCTGCGGTCCCCTACAAGGAGCGCACCGTTCCCGTATTCCGGGGAGACTATCTCGCCACTATTCGCCAGGACGACCTCGAGCTGGACCACGTGGACGTGTGGCGGCTGGAGCGGGGCGAAGCCCCCAGATGAAGGTGATATCACTACGATATCATCATGCTATCAATCGTCGGAGAATGTCTCGTGCGCGGTGACACAGCTCCTTCACTCGTTCGACAGCCTCGCCCGGTCGCCCCCTCCGTGCCGCCAATCTGAAGGAGTCCTTCCGGGAGCGAGTGGACCGCCTGACCCAACTCCGGATCCGGGAACAGAGTCAGATGCAGGAATACGTCCGTCTGGAACGCGGCCACATGGAGTTCCTGATTCGGGCGCTCGACGGTGATACGGAGGGCATCGGATCTCCGCGGCTTCCACCGCTACCCGCAGAGGTCGGCCCTCAGTCCGAGCGCGATGCGCTGGCCTTCCTGCGCCGTCTGGATCTGCCGATTCGGCCCCGGCTGAGGTGGCCGACGGGCGGGTTGCCGCACGCCGCCGTTGAAGCCAGGATTCCAGAGGACCACCGAGCCGAAACCGGAAGAGCGTTGTGCCTCTGGGGCGACGCAGGATGGGGAGAGATGGTAAAGCGCGGAAAACAGAAGGACGGCCGATTCGGCGACGACCTGGTTGCCGCATGCGCCTCGCTGGTCAGGCGGTGGGGTCCGAATCCACCGCCACAGTGGGTGACCTGCATCCCGTCGCGCCGGAATCCGCGCCTCGTGCCGGACTTCGCAAAGCGACTGGCGAACGCGCTTGGATTGCCATTTCGTCCGGTTCTCTTGAAGGCCGAGAATCGCTCTCCGCAGAAGGACATGCAGAACTCGGCGCAACAGGCTCGGAACGTTGACGGTTCCATCGGGGTTGCTCGCACCAGCATCCCGTCCACTCCGGTGTTGCTCGTGGACGACATCGTCGGTTCCCGTTGGACCTTCACTGTGGCGGCGTGGCTGTTGCGCATGAACGGTAGCGGCACGGTCTGGCCGCTCGCGCTCTCATCGCTGGGGCGTGGCTCATGAACGGCGAGCTCAGCCAGAATGCCCAGGCGATCCTGCTGCTGACAGCGCCACTCCTCACGGGGGGGTCGCGTCCGTCCGTCAGGCCTCTGCCCCTCGGTGCTTACAACGAACTGGTGCGGCATCTTCGCGACAACGAAATGCAGCCTGCCGATCTCCTGGATTCCGAAGGCCTGAGGGAGCTCGATAGCTCGTGGTCCGCGTTGAAGACCAGGCGAACCTTGGAAGATGTTCGTCAACTTCTCGACCGCGGGTTTCTTCTGGCCCAGGCACTGGAGCGTTGGAGTGCGCGTGCGATCTGGGTGGTCACAAGACCGGACGACGACTACCCCAATCGGCTCCGGAGGAACATGAAGGGGAAGGCACCACCGGTGCTCTACGGTTGCGGCGACCGGGACGTCATGGACGGTGGCGGACTTGCGGTGGTCGGTTCACGAAGGGTGGGCGAGGAACTTGTTGCGTACACGGAACGCGTTGGACAGTTGGCCGCCGAAGCGGAGGTCCCGATTGTCTCCGGTGGGGCCCGTGGCGTCGACCAGGCGGCCATGCGGGGATCCCTTGAGGGGGGTGGGCATGCGATTGGCGTCCTGGGCAATAGCCTTGAACGTGCCGCGCTCGATCGCGGGAATCGCGAGCCTCTCATGGACGGGCGGTTGGTGCTGGTCTCCTCGTTCGATCCCGCAGTCCGGTTTCGGGGCTGGCAGGCGATGGAACGCAACAAGCAGATCTATGCGCTGGCGGATGCGGCGCTGGTCGTGAAATCCGATCTTGGGCATGGCGGCACCTGGGCGGGGGCGGCCGAGCAACTGGGGAAGCTTCGCTATGTGCAGGTGTATGTCCGCTCAAATGGAGAGCCATGTCGAGGGCTTGACGCGTTGGTTGCGCGCGGTGCCTACAGGTGGTCGGAACCCAGGACGCCCGCCGAACTTCGCGAGATCGCGTCCAATGGCGCATCACGGGTTCCAGCGCTCGCCGGGCCGCCTCAGGGGGAACTGTTCCCTTCCCAGCGTGAAACCGCACGAGTGTCCGTTGTTGGTTCTTCCCCCTTTCTGGTGGGTAGCAGGTCATGCGCGTAGGCCATCGGGGTAGAGGTCGAGGCCGCCGAGGTGGAAGAGGATGGCGTTCGCGAAGCGTTCCCGGTTGCGAAAGCCGCGGCTGCGGACCTTCACGGT
>CAZTOF010000118.1:0-2861 GCA_964615515.1 uncultured Gemmatimonadaceae bacterium | reverse complement strand
GGAGCGGCCCCGGGGGGTCCCCGGCCGGGGCCCCCCCCCGCCCCCCGCCCGCCCCCCCCCGGGCCCCCGGGGCAAAGGCCAGGCCCCGCCACATCGAGCCGGCCGAAGCCAACGGTACGAAAGACCCCAACGCGCAGGACGACGCCGACCACGCGGCCGGCGACCCGCAAACCGCCCAATCCCGTGACACGGCCGGCGCCGACGCGCCGGGCGACGCCCAAAGCCAAGGCACCCACCGGCAGGCGGCCCACCTCCGGCGCTCGCCGCGCACCGTCCAGGACGCCGGCGCCCAAGGCCAAGCCGACCACCTCCAGGCGCTCCTCGCCCAAGGCGCGGCCGACACCGGCCAGGCGTCCCCCCCCAAAGGCTTCCGCCCCAAAACGCTCGGCCCCGAAGGCGCGGTCGGCACCACGGCGATCCGGGACTTCCAAGCCCCCCCCGAGGCGCGGCGGAAAGAACTGACCGGCAGCGGATCGCCCTTTCCCCAGCTTCACCTGCATCCCGCAAATGTCAAGTGGCCTTTACAAAACGTAAAGGCCACTTGACATTTCTTGATCTACGCAACCGGCGCACCGTCCTTGACGAGCGACTTCAGCGGACTTGCGCCCACCCGGTAGCACAGTTCCGCGAGGTCGGCGACGCCCCACAGGGCGAGGTCGGCGCGCTTGCCGGGCTCCAGGGTCCCCCGGTCGCGATCCAGCCCGAGGACCTTGGCGGCAGCGGCCGTGAAGCCCAGCAGCGCCTCTTCGGGGCTCAGTCCGAACAGGATGCAGGCCAGGTTGAGGATGACGCCCAGGTGGGTGATCGGCGACGACCCCGGGTTCGCGTCGCTGGCGAGCGCCATCGTCACGCCCGCCCGGCGCAGGGCCCCGACGGGCGGCCTGCGGTCCGCCCCCAGGGTGTGGGCCGCGCCGGGAAGGAGGACCGCACATACATCCGCATCGGCCATCGCGCGGACTCCCGCCGGGGACAGGTACTCGAGGTGGTCGGCGGAACGGGCCCCCACCGAAGCCGCCAGGGCGCCCCCGCCGAAGTCCGAGAGCTGGTCCGCGTGAAGGCGGCCGTCCAGCCCGGCCGCGATTCCGGCCTGGAGGACGGCGCGCGCCTCCTCCCGGGTGAAGGCTATGTCCTCGCAGAAGACGTCGACGGCGGTGGCATGGCCCTGCTCGAGCGCGGCGGGGATGATCTCGTCCACGACCAGGCGGACGTAGTCGCCGCGGCGGTTCGCGTACTCGGGCGGGACGGCGTGGGCCGCGAGCAGCGTGGGCGAGATGTCGGCGGGAACATGCCCCGCGAGTCCCGCGGCGACGTCGAGCATCCTGAGTTCGGTCACCAGGTCGAGACCGTAGCCCGACTTGACCTCGATCGTCGTGACCCCCCACGCCGACAG
The DNA here is from genome assembly GCA_964615515.1 of uncultured Gemmatimonadaceae bacterium. GTDB lineage: Bacteria > Gemmatimonadota > Gemmatimonadetes > Longimicrobiales > Gaopeijiaceae > Bin94. Next base: position 1,471 of record CAZTOF010000118.1, on the reverse strand, counting down.
CTCGGCGGCCCGCGCCGCCGCCGTCACGGTCAGCTCCTCGCTCGATGCCCTCCGTGTTGCGCGCACGGTCGACATGATGCCTCCCCCAGCCCGCGCGATGTCGGCGTAGCTCTCGCCCCGGAGCCGGCGGCGGAAGTCGCCCGTGCGGTCGCCTCCGTGGACGATGTGGGTATGGCAGTCGATGAAGCCGGGGGTGAGCCAGGCGCCCCCGCAGGGGATGACCTCGGCGGCCAGCCGCTCCGTCTCCGCGGGAAGGTCGCCGCCTCGCCCCACCCAGGCGATGCGGTCGCCGCTGCTCGCGATCGCGCCGTTGCGCACGATACCCAGCGACGGGTCCGTCATCGTCGCCAGGTTGACGTCGGTCCAGAGCCGGTCCCACAGGGTTTCGGGCATGTGTCGGTCGCCGGTGCCGGTTGAGGGCGGATCGCAGGTGTCCAGCCCCGCCCTGAAGTCTGCGGAAAGACCCCCGCGGAGTCTATGACGGCGCCGGCACAGGGGCCACATTGGTGCACCCCCGATGGGTCGACCAACATTGACGGGCCCATGCCCCGCTCCGCAAACCGGCGCTCAGCCGGGAAAGGAGGAAAGTCCGTGTCAACCGCCGCAGACAGTCCGGGGACGGACCCGGGTCCGCAACGGGGGAGGCGGGCCGCCTGGCGTTTCGAACGGCTCCTGGTCGACGACCGCTGGGAACGCGATGTCCGGGTCGAGGTGGACGGGGCCGGCCGAATCGCCGCGCTGGAACGCGCCTGCGCGACCGACGGTTCCGAGCAGGTGGCGGGATGGGCGGTGCCGGGAGTTCCCAACGTGCACAGCCACGCCTTCCAGCGGGCGCTCGCGGGGCTCGCCGAGGGAGGCGGGCCGGATTCCTTCTGGAGCTGGCGCGAGGTCATGTACGCGTTTCTGGACCGCCTCACCCCGGACGATGTGGAGGCGATCGCCGCGCAGCTCTACGTCGAGTTGCTCAAGGCGGGCTTCACATGCGTGGGGGAATTCCACTACCTCCACCACGCTCCCGGCGGAGGTGCGTACGACGATCCGGCCGAAATGGGCCGGAGGATTCTCGGGGCGGCCCGGATGGCCGGCATCGGCCTGGTGCACATGCCGGTGGTCTACGAGACGGGGGGGTTCGGAGGAGAGGCGCTCGAAGGCGGACAGCTTCGCTTTCGGCTGGACGCCGAGGGGGCGGCGCGCATGCACGAAGAGTTGGCGGGGGACTTTTTCGCGGCGGGCGCGGAACTCGGATGGGCGCTGCACAGTCTGCGGGCGGTTTCGGCGGAGTCGGTCGGTCGGGTCGGCGAGTTCGTGGGCGGTTCGCCGGGACCGGGGGGAATGCCCGTGCACATCCACGTGGCTGAACAGGAGAGGGAGGTGGCGGAGTGCCTGGCCCATCGTGGGGCGCGTCCGGTGGAGTGGCTGCTCGATCACGCTCCCGTCGAAGGGCGCTGGTGCCTGGTGCACGCGACGCACG
>CAZTOF010000117.1:0-5124 GCA_964615515.1 uncultured Gemmatimonadaceae bacterium | reverse complement strand
CCCGTTCCCACAACCATCCTGCTGTCCCCGCAGTCGCTGAGCTTCGAGGCGCTGGCCGCCACCGCGAGGTTTACCGCCACGGTCCACGATCAGAAGGGCAGGGTGATGACCGGCGTGCCGGTTTCGTGGCGCTCCTCCGGCCCCGGGGTCGCCACCGTCGACCAATCCGGGCTGGTGACCGCCGCCGGTAACGGGTCCCTGTACGTTGCGGCGATGGCCGGCGACGCGATCGATTCGGCCCGGATCGTCGTGGAGCAGCGCCCGGCGTCTCTGTGGATCCGGCCGGGAAATCCGTTGCGAATGGCTTCGCTTGCGGACACGGCCAGACTCACCGCCGAGGTGCTCGATCCGAACGGCCGGGCAATCGTCGAAGCCGACGTGACCTGGTCTGCCGACCACCCGCGGATCGCAACGGTGACCCGGGACGGACTGGTGACCGCCGTCGCCAACGGCAGCACGACCATCAAGGCGACCTACGGCGACCTCCACGACTTCGTGCTCGTTACGGTGCGCCAGGTGCCGTCGGTGATACGCCTGTCCCCCCCCGACGACACCCTGAGGTTCGAATCGCTGGGAGACACCATCCGACTCTCCGCCGAGGTGCTGGACGCGAACGGCCACCACGTCGAGGGTGTGCAGGTGGCGTGGGCCACCACGAACCTCAAGGTGGCCACCGTCAACCGGGGCGGACTGATCACGGCCAGGGGAAACGGCACTTCGATCGTATCCGCGACCACGCACACCGTCACCGCTTCGACCGTCGTGGAAGTGGACCAGGTGCCGGTGAGCCTCGAGGTGCTCTCCACGAAGGACCTGCTCGCCATCGGCGACTCGGTCCGGATGACCGCACTGGCCTTCGACGCGGGAGGTTCGCGGATCGTGGATGCCGACTTCATGTGGACTTCGAGCGACAACAGCGTCGCGACCGTGAACCCGCAGGGATGGGTCCATGCGGTCACCGAGGGGGCTGTCGAGATCACCGCCACCCTGAAGGGTCTCAGTGCATCCGCGACGCTGGTCACGGCGAGCCCGGACGAGATTGCCCTTCTGGCCTTTTTCCGGGCGACCGACGGTCCGGCGTGGAACGAGCGCGCCGAATGGGCCACGGATGCCCCGCTCGCCGAGTGGCACGGGGTGGAAGTGGACGAGGCGGCAAGGGTCGTGGCGCTGACGCTGCCCGACAACAACCTGACCGGGAGCATACCGCCGGAAATCGGCATGCTCGGGACGCTGAGAGAGTTGCATCTCGAAGGCAACCTGCTCGAGGGACGGCTTCCCCCCGAAATCGGTCAGCTCCGCAGTCTCGAAAGGCTGGGGCTGTTCGACAATTCCCTGTCGGGCCCCCTTCCGGCCGAGATCGGAATGATGGAGAGCCTCCAGGTCCTGGATCTCGCTCAGAACCGGTTCACCGGGTCGATTCCGACGGAACTCGCCGAGCTCCCCGAGCTGTGGTTTCTGGGGTTGTTCTTCAACGAACTGACCGGGTCGATCCCCGCCGAGATCGGGGACTTCCCGAGCCTGCGCGTGCTCGACCTCTGCTACAACCGGCTGACGGGGTCGATTCCGCCCGAGATCGGCCGGTTGAAGCAGCTGGAGACCCTGTCGCTCTGCGGCAACGACCAGAACCTGGAAACCCGCAATCGCCTGACCGGCAGGATCCCTCCCGAAATCGGGAACCTGACCAATCTCACGCGGCTAGATCTCGGCGCGAACCGGCTCACCGGACCGATTCCTCCGGAAATCGGCAAGCTGGAACAGCTGGAGACGCTCAGACTGTACAGCAACCTCCTGACGGGCATCCCCGAGGAAATCGGCCAGCTCGAGAACCTGCAGTCCGTGTTCCTCTACGGGAACCGTCTGACCGGCACGATCCCGCCTGAACTGGGCAACCTCGTCGACCTGGACTCGCTGCTGCTGGGACCGGGCTGGTCCAGCGGCGACAACACGCTCACCGGCAAGATCCCGCCTGAGCTGGGCAACCTGGCCGGGCTGCTCAAGCTCGACCTGGGCCACAACGACCTTACGGGAGGCATCCCGAGCGAACTCGGAAAGCTGACCGAGCTGGTCTTCCTGCAGCTCGACTACAACCGGCTGACGGGAAAGATCCCGCCGGAAATCGGCAAGCTCACCCGCCTGGAGTGGCTGGTTGCGTGCTCCAACAAGCTGTCCGGCCCGATTCCTTCCGAACTCGGCAAGCTCCGGGCCCTGGAACGCATGTACCTGTGCTCGAACAAGCTGGAAGGTCCCCTGCCGGAGCAGATCGGGGACCTGGACAAACTCGTGCACCTGTACCTGGGGGCCAATCGCCTGAGCGGCGAGTTCCCGGAGTCCATGCTGTCGCTGAACCGCCTGACCGAGCTGTTCTGGCGGGGTAACTTCGGACTCTGCGTGCCGAAGACCGAGGAGTTCGAGGACTGGCTCGACGGCATTCCGAAGTCCTCCCGGATCTTCTGTGAAGACGAGGAGATGGACTCGGGACGGGGAACACCCGAGCTTCCGGTTCCGGGGCACTGTTCGGTAACGGTGGCCGCGCCCGAGTCCGCCACGGGACGGGGCGTGCGGACCCCGCAGGTGGGCCGTGTGGACGTGAGCCGCGCGCTGCGGGGGCCGGCCCGGGCCCTGCCCACGGGACCTCCCGGCACCTGGTCCGTCCCTTGTACGCCAGGTCGATAACCCGGCCGGGACGACCATGGTGAGCCGTACCGCGGTATTGCTCATCCTGCTTCCCGGTCTCTTCTCCGCCTGCGGAGATCCGGGCACGGAGCCCCCGGTTCCGACGACGCTCACCATCTCGCCGGACTCGCTGACCTTCGTCGCGCTCGCGGCCACGGCGGACCTCGCGGCCACGGTCCGCGACCAGCACGGCAAGGTGATGACGGAGGCGGTCGTTTCGTGGCGGTCCTCCGGGCCCGCGGTCGCGACCGTGGACCAGACGGGCCTGGTGACCGCCGTCGACAACGGCACCGCAACCATCCACGCGACCCTGGGAAGCCTTGCCGACTCCGTTCCCGCAAGGGTGGAGCAGGTGCCTGCGGAGGTGGCGATCTCACCCGAAGACGACCCCCTGGTCTTCGAGACCCTCGGTGACAGCGTACGCCTCTCCGCAGAGGTGCTCGACGCGAACGGCCACCCCGTGGCGGGAGTCCCCGTGACCTGGTCCGTCAGCGATACGAGCGTGGCCACCATCGACGGGGACGGCCTGGTCACCGCGCGGGGGAACGGCAACGCAACCGTGTCGGCCGTCACCCATGCGGTGACCGGATCGCGCCGGGTCGAGGTGGACCAGGTGCCGGTGACCATCGAGGTACTCGCCCCGATGGACACGATCGCGGTGGGCGACTCGCTCCGGCTGGCGGCACGGGCCTTCGATGCCGGGGGCTCCCCGATCGAGGATGCCGACTTCGCATGGACTTCGAGCGACACCGCCGTCGCCACCGTGAATCCGGCTGGGTGGGTGCGCGCCCTGGCCGAGGGCTCGGTCGAGATCGCGGCCACGCTGAAGGGCCTGAGCGCGTCCGTCACGCTGAATGCCGTGCCCCCGGACAAGATCGCCCTCCAGGCCCTCTTCCGGTCGGCCGGCGGCAACTCGTGGAGCCAGAGCACGAACTGGGGGACGGACGCGCCGCTGGACGAATGGTTCGGCATCGAACTCGACGACCAGGGCCGGGTCGAGTCCGTGAACCTGCCCGTGAACAATCTGGCCGGAACCCTGCCTCCCGAAATCGGCAGACTCACCGCGCTCAAGGAGCTGCACCTGGAAGCGAACCTGCTCGAAGGCACGCTGCCACCCGAGATCGGGAACCTGGAGAGTCTGCAGTGGCTGGGGCTCTACGGGAACGAACTGAACGGTCCGCTGCCACCCGAGGTCGGGAAACTCTCCGACGTGCAGATACTGGACCTGGCGTTCAACTCGTTCACGGGTTCGATCCCCGTGGAAATCACCCGACTGCCCCGCCTTTGGTACCTGGGCCTGTTCTCCAACGAGCTGACCGGCGAGATCCCGCCGGAAATCGGAGACTTGCCCATGCTGCGGTTCCTGAATCTGGCCTACAATCGCCTAACGGGACCGATTCCGCCGGAGATCGGCAATCTCGAGCATCTGGAGAGCCTCATGCTCTTCGGCATCGACACGAACCCCGAAGAAGGCAACCGCCTTACCGGCACGATCCCGCCCGAGATCGGAAACCTGGCCAACCTGAGGGCGCTCAACCTGGGTGCGAACCGCCTCGAAGGACCGATTCCCCCGGAGCTCGCCAAACTGGCGAAACTCGATTCCCTGGCGCTCTACAGCAACCTGCTCACGGACATCTCCCCGGAATTGGGCAAACTCGCCGATCTTCAATACCTGTCGCTCTACGGCAACCGTCTGACCGGCGGCATTCCGGTGGAACTGGGCAACCTGACGAAACTGCGCACATTGCTGCTCGGAAGGGGCTACACCAGCGGCAACAACACCCTGACCGGCGCGATTCCCGGCGAACTCGGCAACCTCGCCCGCCTGGCCTGGCTCGACCTTGGCGGCAACGAACTGACCGGCGCGATTCCCGGCGAACTCGGGAAGTTGACGAGGCTGGAATTCCTCGAACTCGGGTCGAACAGCCTGAGCGGCAAGATCCCCCCTGAGCTGGGCAAACTGACCCGCCTGACACGCCTCGCGACCTGTCCCAACGATCTGTCCGGGCCGATTCCGGGCGAGGTGGGCAAGCTGCGAGCCCTCTACTACCTGTTCCTTTGTTCCAACAACCTGTCCGGACCCCTGCCGCCGGAGATCGGTGACCTGACGAACCTGCGGTTTCTGCACCTGGGGTCCAACCGGCTGACCGGCGAGCTTCCCGAGACGATGCTGGCGTTGAAGCGTCTCCTGGAATTCCGGTGGCCGAGGAATGACGGGCTGTGCGCACCCAGAACCGAAGCGTTCGAGGAGTGGCTGGACGGCATTCCGTCGTCCTCGGACATCTACTGTGAGAGTGCGTCGATGCGGCCGGGGGAGACGGAGGTCGGGGCGGCGGGTTCGGGAGTGCGCGGAGAGGGTCCCCACGGCATTGGACCGGCGATGCTTGGGGGCGGATTCGCCCAGGGACTCGCGGGGGGTTGCCTGGTGACGGTGGCCGCCGCGCAGCCCGC
>CAZTOF010000116.1:0-2559 GCA_964615515.1 uncultured Gemmatimonadaceae bacterium | reverse complement strand
GGCTCATGATGTTGAGCGACACCCCGAACGCCTCCATGAGGGCGAAGGTGCCGATCACCGAGATGGGGATCGCCAGCGCGATGGCGACCGGATAACGCGGGTCGCGCAGGAAGAAGAAGAGCACGAAGAAGGCCAGAACGCCCCCGAAGATCAGGGCCTGGACGACGTTGCTGATCGAGTCGTCGATGAAGGTGGCCTGGTTGTACGCGATCTCGGCCGTGAAGTCGGACCACTGCTCCTTGAGGACGGCGAGGGTCTCCTGCACGTCCTCCGACACGGCCACCGTGTTGGCTCCGGACTCCTTGAAGACGAGGAGCCCCACCGCCTCGTTGCCGTTGTAGCGGGCAATCTCCTCGCGCTCCCTGAAGCCGTCGACCACCGTGGCGACGTCGGCGACGGCGATCTCGCGGAACGCGACGTCCTGGTCCCCCTCCTGGCCGGCTCCCCCGCTGCCGCCAACCACCCGGCGGCGGTCGACCACCACCTTCTCGATCTCCTGGACCGCCTGGAACTCGCCCAGGGTGCGCAGGGGGTATCGGTAGCGACCGCGCAGAATCGTTCCGCCGCGGGCGGAGTAGTTGGCCTGTCCGATCGCGTTGGAGACCTGCGACAACGTGAGCCCGTTCGCCTCGAGCACCGTGCCGTTCACATTGACCTGGATCTCGCGGTCGAGCCCCCCGGTGACCGACGCCTGCGCGACCCCTTCGAGCTGCTCCAGGCGGCGCCGGAAGACGTCCTCGGCGATCTCCTTGTTCTTGACGGGCGTGCCGCCGCCCGTGATCGACACGGTGAGGATCGGTTCCGCCTGGGGGTCGACCCGCAGGATCGTGGGCCGGTCGGCCGTCTCCGGGAAGGCGTCGCGGATGTCGTCGAGCCGCTCGCGGGTGTTGAGCGCCGCGAAGTCCATGTCGGTGCCCCACGAGAAGCGAACGGTCACCAGGCTCACCCCCTCCTGGGAGACCGAGGTGACCTTCTCGACCCCCGCCACCTGGGCCACCGCCCGCTCGACCGGCTCGGTGATGAGCCGTTCGACCTCGGCGGGGGCGACGTTCGGGTAGGAGGTGTAGACGACCAGCCGCGGGAAGCTCACGTCCGGCAGCAGGTCGATCGGCAGCCGGGTGAAGGAGATGACGCCTAGCAGCACAACCGCCAGGACGAGCATGGCCACGGCGACGGGCCGCCGCGTGGAGGTTCCGGGAATGGACATGGGTCAGTTCCCCTCGGCCGGCGGCGCGATGCCGGCTTCCCGGGCGACGATGCCGATTTCCTCGTTGAGGGCAAGCAGGGCGGTGGCGAACCCGAAGCGCCTGTCCACCGCATTCCGCCTTGCCGTCGCCTCCTCGCGAATCGCCGTCCTCAGGGCGTCGATGCTCACGGTCGCGAGCAGATACTGCTCCCGCACGAGGCCGAGGCGCTCGGCGGCCACATCGTGCGCCTTTCTCTGCTGCTGCACGTTCGCCCACGCGGTCTCGAGGTCCACATATCTTGACCGGATGGTCTCCTCGAGCTGGAGCATGGTCTGCTGCAGCTCCGCTTCGGCATTGCGCAGCGTCATGGAGGCACTCGCGACGTTGTAGGACTTCTGGTAGCCGTCGAAGATCGGCAGAACGTCGGCGATCGGAACGGTGAAGCTCAGCCCGACGTTGGCGTCGATCCGGAATCTGTCGGTGTCGGTATCGAAGCCGAACAGCTCGGTCCGGTCCTCACCGTTGGTGCTGCCGCCGATCGACGTGTTGAGTGAAACCGAGGGCCAGCGCCAGGCCTTCTGCGAGTTCAGGTTCGCCCGCTGTACCTCCACCTCCGCCTCGGCGGTCACGACCACGGGACTCTGCATCCGGGCCCGGGCAACCAGCTCCGCCAGGTCCAGCGTGGAGGGATCGAAGGGTGCGGGCGGCTGCGGTTCGATCTCCACCGCCCCCAGCCCCGGGTCGCCGATCGCCGTCCGCAAGGCAAGCAGCGCCTTGTCCAGCTCACCGCGCGCAGTGCTCACGGCGAGACGCTGCCCCTCCAGGTCGAGCTGGGCACCCAGGAGGGCCGACCGCTCGATCGCAAGGAGTTCGAACCGCTTCTGCTGCTCTCCGAACTCGACCTGGCGATCGGCGAGGAGGGCCTCCTCGACGGCCAGCTGGGCCTGCGCCTGCTGGGCAGCCTGGTAGCGACGCTGGATGTCGGCCAGGGTGGCGTTCAGTTGCCTCTCGGCCGCGATCCGGCTCCGGCGAACCTCTGCCCGAGTCGTTCGGAGATCGTGAAAGCGCTGCCCTCCGTTCAGCACGGTGAAACGCAGCTGGGCCTCGTGAACCGACGACGAGCGCTCGATTATCTGGGGTTCCGGATTCTGGATGGGAGTCCCGTCCAGGCCCAGATAGGATGGTCTTCGGTCAACGTTGTATCCGGTGGAGTAGAACAGATCGAGGGTAGGTAGAAACGGTGCCCACCACTGCCGCCGGGGGTGCGACTGCAATTCCAGCTGGTCCAGAGCCTGGCGATAGCTCGAATTGAACCTGGTCGCGCGGTTCAGCGCATCCTGCAGAGTCAGGACCGTGGCCCCCTCCCCACCAC
>CAZTOF010000115.1:0-3801 GCA_964615515.1 uncultured Gemmatimonadaceae bacterium | reverse complement strand
GACCGTGAAGGTCCGCAGCCGCGGCTTTCGCAACCGGGAACGCTTCGCGAACGCCATCCTCTTCCACCTCGGCGGCCTCGACCTCTACCCCGATGGCCTACGCGCATGACCTGCTACCCACCAGAAAGGGGGAAGAACCCGTTCGGGGAGGGTTGCAGGGATGCCCTCGCTATGGGATCCCGAGCTTCACGCTCAAGTTCTCTGCGCGCACCCGTTGGCAAGGCGAGACGGGACCTTTCCGGTACTCCGTTACGGTAACCCCCCTTCCCGAACCCAGAATCACCGCGGAATCCCTCGTGTTCGGCAGCACAATGCTCTTTCGCGAGGTCCAAGGGAGCGGCAGCCGGGCATCCGCGGACATTAGGGTCGAGTACAACAACTTCGCGCAAGGAGGCATCAGACCCCGAGCGGCCGTATCCGCAACGCGGTCGGTGCTTTCCCAGTACGAGCGTTTCGCGACGAAGAACCGGGAGCTGCGGGAGTCTCTCCAACTGATCGGTGGCGTTCGCAATCACCTTCGCGCCTCGTTCGTCTTCGATCCCAAGCCGGACGCGATGCGTCGGTATGAGCGAATCGGTCACGACACCCTGCTCCGGGACGGGTCGAATCTCTCCTCGGTGCTGTATGGTCTCAGGAACAACGGCCAGGCCAAGCTGGACGAACTGTTCGGCCACATTCGTCAGGTCCCCGACGAGCCCTACAGTGGCTTCGATTTCGTCACGACCCAATTGGGCGACGTGATCTTCGGGCTGCAAGAAGAACGACCCGACCACCTCTCCGACGCCCGCATGCTCTCCGACGGCACCCTCAGGACCTTGGCCGTTCTCACCGCAGTGACGACGGCCGAACGCCATTCTCGCGTGGTGGTGGAGGAATTCGACAACGGACTGCACCCCAGCAGGGTGGCATCGTTGATTCAGGCGATCACCCGAAGCAGCGAGGAGAGGAAGATCAATGTTCTCCTGTCGACTCACAACCCCGAGGTACTGAATGCTCTGACTCCGGAACAGCAACGCACCGTGGTCCTCGCATTCCGGTCCAGGACGGACCACTGCAGCCGACTCCTGCCGCTTATCGAGGTCGAACGCTACGACGAATTGCTGGAGAACGGGCGGCTTGGCGACCTGGTAACGCGTCGAGTCGTAGATCAGCATCTTGACCCCGACTTCGAGAACCGGCGCAGCGAGGCCATGCGCCAGTGGCTGGCGGGGCTGGCCGAATGACGAGGGTCTTCATTGTCGAGACCAGTTGTCTTTGTGAGTTGTATGAGGTCTAACACCGTCAGCGGATTCCGTCCCGCGCTAAGGCGCCCCGTTTCCTGGGACTTCGCCCAGGAAACGGGGCGCCTTCGGCCCAGCGGGCCCCATACATTGATGGGTGGGTGAAATCAGACGGAAGAGAGTGCGAAGGGCCCGCCGCTTCAGGTTCATCGTGAACTTTGTCACGATCTTCGCCGGCTAGCGGCCTAAAGTGCGGAACCGCTTCGGAGACTCCCGTTGGCCGTTCTCCGGCGGCCCAGAGCAAGGGGTCACGTCGGTTGCCGGCCACAACCACAACATAGGCTTCCAGCGGCCTTCCTCCTATCCGAATACGCAATGCGCTCTACGCCGGCTCGGAGAAAGGCGAAGGACTTGGAGGACAGCCGACACACGAGTCGGCACTTTGCGCAGCTTTCGAGTTGGCGAACGGTCGGATTTGTATGGCGAACTGACCAGTGCTTGAGGAATCCGTGCTGAAACCGGCGTCCTCTAGGCTCCAGCGGAGGCTATCGCCAGCGTCATTCTCCATTTCCCTCCGTCGTCACCGAGCCGCTCGCCAGTTGTCCGGCATTAGAACGGTAGCAGCGCGTGACGTATTTCGATGGGGACGCCGCCCGAAACACGGCGATGGCCGCTAGAGAAACGCTCCGCTGTACCCAGTGGCTGATCATCCATCGGTCCCCACGCGAGTCCAATCTCCTCACGATGAGAGGTGATCGCCGCTTGGACCTTGGCTCGTGCCACGGTGACGTTTCCATCCATGACATAGCCCAACATGCACCCGACAGGCAAATCAGCGGCGTACTGCTCAGAAACAAAGCGAGCTACTCCCTTCTCTCCGTAAGGTGTTGCGTTCGACCGCCACCTTCCGTTCACGGTCACGTTCAACCGTTTGCACTCATAGGCCAGATACCGCTCTCGTTCCCGATCCAACAAGAGCACCATGTCGATCGCTCCCTTGCTATACGCCCAGCCCTCAACCGTATAGCCAAACGGTTCATGGTGGAATACCAGATCGTGGCATAGGCGTCTGGCCTCAGGGTCCCTCGAAACTATGTCGACGATGCTGATGGTGATTCTGTCCTCGTGGGGATTCGGCGGTAGCGTTGCTAGGCACCGTGGCCACAGTGCCACGACACGCTCCAAAAAACGGACATCCAGCCTCCTGAACTTCGCGGCCCAATAGCTGGGATCGCCAACGCGCATCAGATCAAACAGGACGGCGGAGTGCGACAGCGTCATGAAGGTCCATTGCTATCGCATCTGCATCTGCAATGGCGGCAGATCGCAACCAGAACCTCCGCTGAAGTGGTTTGATGAGATAGAGGCTGCTGTCGACGAACAGGCGAAAGTCGGGCATCAGCTGGAAATTGCCCGCCAGCTGCATGTCGACATGGGCACGGAGCCGCCCGAATGCCTCCCCGATCTCTTGGTCATCTCGCTCGTGATACCGCACGTCCGATCCCGCTTCTACTAACCGCAACCGCAACAGCCCTAGGTCTTCGTTGCGCGCCTCAAGGGCGACACTGATGTCGACATCTTCATCGAACCACTGTGTCAACGCGCCGCCCAACGCGCTCGCATAGGTCTGTCTATCACTTTGTCCGACCGGTTTCCACAACGGGACGGTCGCTGCCCTAGATGGCTGCGTACACGGAATAATCTCGTCGACACCGTCTTCGACCAGCGCGATCTCACTTTCGCCAAGACCGAAATAGGAGTAGCAAAGGGCATCCAAGTCGTTGAGGTGTCGGCCGTTCCCAGGTCGGAGTATCACGCTCTGCTTGACCGACCTCCTCGCTTCGTCAATGAGCGCGGTAAGCGCGAGTCTGACTGTCTCCGATCTGCTGCGTTGCCCAAGATCCTCGGGTGACGGAAACGGAAGGCGAAGCAATTCGGATTGCTGTATTTCAGGTCTCTCCGCGCCAAACGACGCCGTACCGTGAAACGTGTACCAGTACAACAACTTGCTATTAAGCAACGCCGTCAGCAGTTTGGCGCGCTCTTTGTCGTGAGCGGGCACTGACATGCCGAGCACGATGTCCTCAAATGTAAGCGGCTCTTCGAGATATGAAGCTCGGAGCCTTCCCCTCTTGGTTTGAATCCCACGCGGCACCAGCACTCGAGGCCCGCTAAAAGCTCGTTCAAAGCCTCCTCGGTGAACCTCGCCGCTCCCGAAAGATCTGAGATGCGCACAATCTTGAGCTAGCACCTCAAATGCGCTGATCGGGAGGTGAGGTAGGTTAGCGACAGGGTCGCTGTGTCGATGTCGATAGCCGTCGTCTTCGAGGCGGTCCGACTGTGCCGGCTTAAACCCGCGTCCGACAACCCAGCGGTCTTTCACAGACTCCATCTTGCGGTACACAGCACGGTATTCGCATACGAAATCGCCAATCTTAGGTAGTTCCCGTCCGTTTTCTACCCTCGCGGAGCCCTCGGCCCTCGAGTATTTCGGTATATATACGGGGGTGAGGACCGTTTCGGGCGCAAACGGGCGGTCGAAACGGCGGATTTCGGGCGAATCGGGCCGCTTCGGGGCCGG
>CAZTOF010000114.1:0-2965 GCA_964615515.1 uncultured Gemmatimonadaceae bacterium | reverse complement strand
GCGGCTGGGGTGGCGGCCTGCGCGGCCTCCTCGTTGCTGATGAAGGACAGGATGTCCTGCTTGGTTACGCGTCCCTGGTGGCCGGTCCCGGGGACCCGCGAGATGTCCACACCGGCTTCGGCGGCGATCCGCCGGACCACGGGGGTCGAGCGGGTGCGCAGGCGCTCCTCGCTGGTGGTCGTGCACATCGCATCGTCGGTCTCGTGACCGGTGGAGGCCGGGGACGGGGAGGTCCGGACGGGCGCGTCGGAGGATGCGGCAGGCGCTTGCGGCGCGATCGCCGGAGACGATGCGGTGGACGGAGACGCCTGCCGGGACTCCGCCGAGGGCTCGGACCGGGCGGCGACCGGAGCGGATGCCGCTGCGGACATCCCGTTCGGGTCGATGTACGCCACGACGGTGCCGACTTCGACGGTCTCGCCCTCGGCTACGAGGATTTCGACCAGGGATCCCGCCGATGGCGACGGGATTTCGGCGTCCACCTTGTCCGTGGAAATCTCCAGGATCGGCTCGTCGCGTTCGACGGCGTCGCCGACCTCCTTCAGCCATTTGGAAACCGTGCCCTCCGCGATGGATTCGCCCATCTGGGGCATCGGCACTTCGATTCGGGACACGGGCACTACTCCATGCGGGGGTTCCGGTGCCGGGTGATGGCGGGGGACCGCGGCCCCTTTGCGCCTCGGCGTCGATATTCTACCGCGGCGTCAGTAATCCGCAAGATAACGCGCCGCGCTGACCACATCGCGCACCGACGGAAGGAAGTAGTCCTCCAGTTCGCCGCTGAACGGGACGGGCGAGTCGATGGCCGTGACCCGCAGGATCGGCCCATCGAGCCATTCGAAGGCCCGTTCGTTCATGCGAATGGCAATCTCCCCGGCAATCCCGCCGGTGCGGGTGTCCTCGTGGACGATCAGGAGCTTTCCGGTCTTCCTGAGCGACGCGGCAACGGCCTCCTCGTCGAGGGGAAGCAACGTCCTCAGGTCGATGATCTCGACCCCGATCCCCTCCCGGGCCAGTTCGGTGGCCGCCTCCAGGCTGCGGTGCACCATGAGGCCGTACGTCACGATCGTGAGGTCGTCGCCTTCCAGGGCGGTGCGGGCCCGACCGAGCGGGACCACGTAGTCTTCCGGCGGGAGCACCTCACGGCAGTGGGGCGCGCGGTAGAGGCCCTTGTGCTCCTCGAAGATCACCGGGTTGTCGTCGCGAATCGCGCTCTTCAGAAGCCCCTTCGCATCACGCGGGTTGGACGGGTACACGATCTTGAGGCCCGGCGTGTGGAAGAAGGCCATCTCCACGTTCTGGGAGTGGAACGGTCCCCCCCGGTTGCCGCCGCCCACGGGACCCCGCACCACCAGAGGCAACGGCCCGGCCCCCCGGTACAGCGACGTGGCGATGTAGTTCGTGAGCACATCGTAGGCCGGAGAGATGAAGTCCATGAACTGCATTTCCACGACGGGCCTGAGGCCCATGTGCGCGGCCCCCGCCGCCGCTCCGGTGAATCCCCCCTCGGAGATCGGCGTGTCGATGACGCGCGACGCGCCGAAGCGCTCCAGGAACCCACGGGTAACCTTGAAGGCGCCGCCGTAGGCACCGATGTCCTCGCCCATGAGAAAGACGCGCTCGTCCCGTTCCATCTCCTCCCACAGCGCCTCGCCGATCGCCTCGAGGACGGTGGCCGGCTCGCCGGAGCGGGTCCGGGTGACGTGTGCGGGCGCTTCAGTCGGCATCGACCGCTTCCGGCGATGCGGGCGGGCGCCTGCCGGGCACCGGCGGATCGCGGCGCGTCCAGGGTATGACGGGCTCGGCTCCCGCGCGGACTGGGGCGAGGGCGTCACCGGCTTCCGGCCCCGGCTCCCTTTCCAGGCGCGCGGACGCGTGATCCACGGCGGCCGCCGCCGCCTTCTCCATCGCCTCGAGTTCGGATTCCCCGATGCCGCCTTCGGCGACCGCGCGCGCAGCGAAGTCGTCGTGAAGAGCCCACCTGTCTTCATCCGGGAGGGACACCAGCTCGATGAGCGCGGGACCCTGGCCATTCACGGCGCTCCGCCTCGCGGCCGCCGCCGTCCGGAAGAGGCCCTCGTGCGACTCGGCCCCCACCCTCGTGAATCCCACCCCATGGCTGACGGCCACCGCCTCGACATCGGTCGAACCGCGAGGGTCGGCGGGGAACGAGTCCTCCACCACCACGATCAACGGCACCCGCGCCGCCCCCGCAAGATTCATCCCCTCGTGCCAGCCACCCGACTGGAGCGCTCCGCGATCTTCGAAGACCAGCGCCACCCGGTCTTCGCCCCGTTGCCTGAAGGACAGTGCCGCCCCTGCGAGAACCTGGGTCATCATGCCACCCCGGGGACCTCCCCAGCCGATCATTCCCCGCCGCACGTCGGTCCAGCTCATGCCGCCCGCCCGCGCCGACGCCGGGGTCGTCCTTTTCTTCGCAACATGGCGCAGGAATTCCAGCGGCGTTGCACCGAAGGCCAGGGCAGGTCCCGGCGACACGCGCCCCGGATGGCAGACATCGTGCCCGTCCGGCGCACAACGCATGGCCCTTGCGATCACCGCCGCTCTCACATCGATGGCGATTTCGGCAAGGCCGGAATCCAGAAGGCCCGAGCGGGCACGACTCCTTACGGCAGCCTCCAGAAAACGGCCTTGGTAGCCAAGGTAGAGAAGGTCTTCCGAAATCCGCCTCCCAAGGGCCGGGACGGCGTCGCCGCGGGCGGAATCCATCGGCCCCGGGATCACGGGGAGCGGTTCCCCGCAGCCCGTGGAAGATACTTCGTAGCGCGCATGTTCCGGCGAAGGGCTCTGTGGACTGCTAGCCGGGCGGCTCGTCTTCGCCGGGGGGCAGCGATACTTCTCCGGATGGAGACTCGTCGTCCGGCGGCGCCACTTCAACGCTGGGCACCAGGCTCGGCGAAGCCCCGGTCGCGGGCAGCAGCGGTTGGGGCGCGTCCGTGGCCAT
>CAZTOF010000113.1:0-5348 GCA_964615515.1 uncultured Gemmatimonadaceae bacterium | reverse complement strand
GGACAGATACTACCTTGAATCTGTCACGCAACCTGTCCCGAGCGGATGGAGCAAGAGGCCACCACCCATGGAATCACCATCCTCCGACCTGCGCTACCGCCGCCACTGGGGCATCTCGTCCCGGACGCGGTACCGGCTCGGCCAGTGCGACGCCCTGGTTTCGGCCATCCGGCAGACTCCGGTACGCCCCGAAGACCATCGCCGCCGCCTCGACACCGCCCTGGCGCGGGGCGCCATGGCCACCACCGCCATCGAAGGCGGCCCCCTTGACCAGCACCAGATCGGGAGGCTGATGGCCGGACGGCGGCTTCCGGTGAGCCGCGAATACCAGGAGACCGAAGTCATGAACGTGGTGCGGGCGGCGCGCACCCTCCTGGACGAGCTCGAGGCCGGAACGCCCCCGCTCGTCGACGCCAGCCTCCTGCTGCGCGTACACCGCATGATCGGTGAGGACCTGGGCGAGCGGCTGGACGCGGAACCGGGCCGGTTTCGGTCCGAAGGGCAGGCCGCGCCCTACACGGTGCCCAGGGCCGACGATGTTCCCGGGCTCGTCGAAGGCGTCCTCGGCTGGCTGGACCGCGAGTTCCAGAGCACGGGACCCGATGGAGACTTCGGACAGGCGATCGTGCGGGCCCTGGTGACCCATGTGTACATGCTCTGGATCCGCCCCTTCGGCGACGGGAACGGCCGCACGGCGAGGCTGCTGGAGGCGTACGTCCTGGCGGCCGCCGGCAACCCGGCCATCGCCATGCATCTCCTTGCCGACCACTACAACGAGACCCGCCGGGAGTACTTCCGCCAGCTCGAGGACGCCTCGCGCGACCGGTCGCTCACCTCGTTCATCGGCTACGCCGTGGAGGGACTGCGCGACGGCCTGCAGGGTCTCCACGGCGAGGTCGCGGCCGCGAGTTTCCGGGTCGCCTGGCACCACTTCATAGTGGAGCGACTGGCAGGAAGCGGACTCCGCAAGAAGACGGTCCTGGACCGGCGCAGGGAACTCATCCTCTCGATGCCGCCGGGGGGATCGTTCGACATCGAGGAGATCGCGCTCCTCGACGCCGAGGTGGCGCACACGTATGGCGGGCTCTCGCGGCGGACGCTCCAGCGCGACCTGGTGTTTCTGGTCGAAACGGGGTTGCTGACCAGCGCGAATGACCGGTTTTCGACGAACACCGCGCAACTGCGGCCCGCCGCGGCCCGTTTGCGCCGCGCCCACTCGAATCCGTAAGATTCGGAAACCCGGAAAGGAGGAACCACATGAGGATCGGACTGCACGACATCAAGCACTTCGCCATCATCGCGGGCGCGGGAGGCGCGGGGCTCGTTGCCACCCTATGGGTCTACTCCGCGATTCGGGGGCCCGAAATGCGGTATCATCGCGGCGTGACGATCGAACTCGTGGGAACCTCCGGAGAAGTCGTCGTCCAGCCGCCCGGCCTAGTCGTCGACCCGACCTCCGGCGAGCTGCGCGCCCGGGTGGGCTGGAAGCGGAAGCCGGGCCGCAGGGGGTTTGTGTATCCGGCGCGCCCAGGGCTGCTCGCGGAAGAGAAGCCGGTCATCTACGTCGACGGCACGCGGGTCCGGTCGCTCGGCTTCCTGCGCCCGGAGAACATCGAGAGTATCGAAGTCTTCAAGGGTTCGAAGTCGAAGAAGCGCTTCGGCCATGAGGGTGAGGGCGGGGTGATCGAGGTCGTCACGAAGTCCGGGAAGGCCGGGAAGAAGGACTACTGAACCCGGCGGAGGACGGACGGGCCCCATTCGCGCTCCCGAACCGGCTACCCGTCCCCGCTCTCCGGCCGCGGGAAGAACTGGTCCACCAGGATCGGGTTCCCGTCCGGATCCAGGAACACGATGCTGGCGGGCCCGGTGCCGTCCGGATCCGTGTCCGTGGACATCTCGATCCCGTCGGTCACCAGCGACGCGCGAATATCCCTCACGTCCGTGAAGTCCTCGACCCGTGAGGTGTCCTGGGCAAGCCCGGGATTGAAGGTCAGGATGTTGCGCTCGAAGAGCCCCTGGAAGAGGCCGATGATGGTGGTCCCGTTAATCATCATGAGGTACTTGTCGCCGTCGCCGCCGGTTACGGTGAAGCCGAGCTTCTCGTAGAACGCGCGGGAGGTGGCGAGGTCCTTGACGGCGAGGCTGACTGAGAAGGCGCCGAGGTTCATGGGGTGGTCGGGGCTTGAGGGTGCGGGTGCCGGGCGAGTACCTTGGTGCTTACGAAACTAGCCGGTCAGGCAGGCGAGAGATTCATGGGGACAGGGAGTATGATATCGCGCAAAACCGGAGGCCGCGCACCGATTGCCGGTTGCATGCTTCCGGCGGTGGCGATCCTCGTCGTGGGCGGGTTCACCCTGGATACGCTGGTCGAGCCGGAAGCCGCGACGGAAGCCTCCCGGATCGCGGAGGAGTCCGGCCGGGAGGCCCCGCAAGCTCCGGCAGCCGCAACCGCCGGAGTTGGTGGGGGCGGGAAGGACGAAGGCGTACCCGGCAAGTTTTAATTCCCTGACATGCCACCGCCACCCCACCGCACCCTCGCCCTCGACTACGGCACCCGCCGCATCGGCCTCGCCCTGAGCGACGCCACGGGCACCCTCGCCACACCCCTCACCACCCTGACCCGGCGCGCGGGCAAGCGCCCCCCCATCGCGCGAATACTGGAACTCGCGCGGCGCCATCGCGTTGGGCGCTTCTTGGTTGGGCTTCCCCTTGACCCGGACGGGGGCGAGAATTCATGGACTTCCGAGGTCCGCGACTTCGGCAGGCGCCTGGAAGACCGGAGCGGTCTGCCCGTCCACTTCATCGACGAGGAGTACTCGTCGGCGGAGGCCGAGGCCAGGATCCGCTCCATCGGGTTGCCCAGAAAGCGAAAGGAAGACAAGGCGAGGATCGATGCCGCAGCCGCCGCAGTCATCCTCCAGGACTGGCTCGACGCCCGTTCCCTGGACGCATCGCCGCCTGTGGACGGGCGCCGGTAGCAGGCAGGTCATCGGCACCGGCCTCGGCGTCCTCGCGGCCACGCTGATCGTCATCGCGGTGCACGGCCGCGTCTCCATCCCGCCCGCCGACGAGGTAACGGTTCGGATTCCGTCGGGCAGCTCGTTTCAGGCCGTCGTGGACACCCTCGCGAACCGCGGGGTCATCACCCGGCCGATCCTCTTCAAGGTCTACGGGCGCCTTGGGCGACTGGACCGTTCGGTCAAGGCGGGCACCTACCGGCTGCAGCGCGGGGCTCGCTTCGGCGAGGTCCACGCCGTCCTGGCCGAGGGGCGGGTGGTCACCTACCCGGTGACCTTCCCGGAAGGGATGACGATCAGGGAGATGGCCGGGCGCATCGCCGCGGCGGCGGGATCCGATTCCGCGACGGTGGTTCGGACGCTGAGCGGTGAAGATCTGCACCTGCGTTGGGAAGTCCCCGGCCCGGGTCTCGAGGGGTACCTGTTCCCGGATACGTACCGGTTTGCGGAAGGGGTGGGGACGGAACGGGTCGTGGCGGCCATGATCGCGCGGTACCGCGAGTACTGGACACCCGAACGCCGTGAACGCCTGGCGGCGTCGGGGATGTCGGAGCGGGAGGCTGTCACGCTCGCGTCGATCATCGAGGCGGAAGCCGGGCACCCCTCGGAGAGGGCGACGATATCGAGCGTCTACCACAACCGCCTCCGCATCGGAATGCTCTTGCAGGCCGATCCGACCGTCCTCTACGCGCTCGGCGGACACCGTCCCCGGCTGCTGCATGCCGCCATGGACTCCGTCGCCGACCACCCCTACAACACATACACCCGGCCCGGGCTTCCCCCCGGGCCGATCTGCGCTCCCGGCGCCAAGGCCCTGGATGCCGCCCTCCGTCCGGCCGACACCGACTACCTGTACTTCGTCGCGGGATCCGACTACCGGCACGTCTTTTCGCGCTCGCTCGCCGAGCACAACGCCGCAGTTCGCAGGGTCCGCGCCGAACCCGGCGGCGCGTAGTTCGGGGTTTGCCCGTGTTCGGAGACGCATGAACCCGGCCAGGCTCTCGGGTGACGAACTGGCCGCCCGACTTCGCCTGATCGTCGTCACCGACCGGGTGATTGCGCGTCCCCGGGAGGTCGGCGATGTGGTCGACGCGGCCCTGAGGGCAGGGGCCCCGGCGGTTCAGTTGCGCGAGAAGGCGCTTCCCCCGCGCGACATCCTCCCTCTGGCGCACCGGCTCCGTGTCGCGACCCTGGCCGCGGGAACTCTCTTCTTCGTGAACGACAGGCTCGACCTGGCCTTGGCGGTCGGTGCCGACGGCGTCCACCTGGGTCCGGAGGATCTGCCGGTGGAAACCGCCCGCCGGATCGCGCCGCCCGGCTTCCTGATCGGCTATTCGGCCGACACTCCCGCCACCGCGCACGCCGCGGTCGCCGCGGGGGCCGACTACATCGGTTGCGGCACGGTCTTTCCGACATCCACGAAGAAGGACGCAGGATCGGTGATCGGTTTGGACCGGCTGGCGGCGGTGGTCGGCGCCGCCGCGGCCCCAGTCGTCGCCATCGGGGGGATAACCCCGGCCCGTGCGCCCGGAGTCTTCCGCGCCGGAGCGGCCGGCTGCGCCGTCGTCAGCGCCGTCATGTCGGCCCCCGACCCGGCCCATGCCGTTCACGAACTCCTGCCGGGCCGCACCGGCGACGCCCTGTAAGAACCTATCCGGAAGAGCGCCCGGAGGCACTTCGCAAGGCGAATGGCCCGAAGAAGGGGCAGGATCGCCCCACACACGAGGCTGATCGGCCCACGCAGAGAGCCCGTTGGCCAGCCCACGACCGGCAAATGGACTGGCCCCATATACGAAAAACGCCCCGCCCGGCACGTCATTCGCCGGACGGGGCGTTCAAGAATCGGCTGGCAGCGACGTACTCTCCCACCGGGTCGCCCCAGCAGTACCATCCGCGCGGCAGGACTTAACTTCCGAGTTCGGGATGGGATCGGGTGTGACCCCTGCGCTTTGGCCACCAGCCAAGAAGAGGCAGTCCAAGAGGACTCCGCCAAGCTGATGGAGCGGACTCTTCGAAGAACTGCAAAGGGCCGAAGAAAGGAAGGTGCCTCATTCCGTGTCGGAAGTGGCGGAGGAGGATGGCTGGTCAAGCCTGTCGGGCCATTAGTACGGCTCAGCTGCACGTGTCACCACGCTTCCACTTGCCGCCTATCAACGTGCTAGTCTCGCACGGCCCTTCGCGGACCCCGAAGGGTCCTGGGAGTACTCATCTTGGGGGGGGCTTCCCACTTAGATGCTTTCAGCGGTTATCCCTTCCCGACGTCGCTACCCGGCGATGCCCCTGGCGGAACAGCCGGTACACGAGTGGTCAGTCCACTCCGGTCCTCTCGTA
>CAZTOF010000112.1:0-3444 GCA_964615515.1 uncultured Gemmatimonadaceae bacterium | reverse complement strand
CCGCTCCTCGACGTCGCCGCGCTGCTCGAGGCCCCCCTCTTCCGCGCCTTCGGCCCGGGGACGGCGCGTCCCGGCGGCCCCGCCGTCCGTCCGCCCGAGCCCTAGCCCGCCGCCCGGGCCGGGGCCGCCGCCCACTCTCCTCATCCGGCGCCTCCGCCGAGCCGCCTGGCGCGGGCGCGGAGCTCGTAGAGGCGCTGGAGCGCCTGGAGACTCTCGGGCGCGAAGCGGCGCTGGGCGGAGGGGAGGCGCGTCTGCGGGCCCAGCACGAGCGCGGCAAGCTGTCCGCGCGGGAGAGGCTGGACCTCCTCCTCGACGAGGAGTCGTTCGTGGAGCTGGACCGGTTCGTCACGCACCGCTCGACCGAGTTCGGGCTGGGTTCCAGGAAGATCCTCGGGGACGGCGTGATCACCGGGTACGGGACGATCGACGGCCGGCTGGTCTACGTCTTCTCCCAGGACTTCACCGTCTTCGGCGGCTCGCTCAGCGAGGCCCACGCGGAGAAGATCGTCAAGGTCCAGGAGATGGCGCTCAGGAACGGGGCGCCCCTGATCGGCCTCAACGACTCGGGCGGGGCGCGCATCCAGGAGGGGGTCGTCTCGCTGGGCGGCTATGCGGACATCTTCCTGCGGAACACGCTCGCCTCGGGGGTGATTCCCCAGATCAGCGTGATCCTGGGCCCCTGCGCGGGAGGCGCCGTGTACTCGCCCGCGATCACCGACTTCGTGTACATGGTGCGGCGGACGAGCTTCATGTTCGTCACCGGGCCCGGCGTCGTGAAGACGGTGACCCAGGAGGACATCGACATGGAGGGGCTGGGCGGGGCCGACGTACACGCCGGGACGTCGGGCGTCGCCCACTTCGCGCACGACAGCGAAGCGGAGAGCCTGGCCGCGGTGCGTGCGCTCTTCCGCTACATCCCCCAGAACAACAGCGAGCGTCCTCCCGCCGGTCCCGACGCCGACCCGCACGACCGGCGCAGCGAGAAACTGCTCGAACTGTTTCCCGATAACCCCAACCGCCCCTACGACATGATCGACGTCATCCGCGAAATTGCGGACGAGGGCGAGTTCTACGAAGTGCACGCCGGCTTCGCCCGCAACCTGGTCACCGGCTTCGCGCACCTGGGCGGGCACGCCGTCGGAGTGGTGGCCAACCAGCCGGCCGTACTCGCGGGCGTGCTGGACATCGACGCCTCGGACAAGGGGGCGCGTTTCGTGCGGTTCTGCGACGCCTTCAACATCCCCCTGGTCGTCTTCGAGGACGTCCCCGGCTTCCTTCCGGGGGTCGGCCAGGAACACGGCGGCATCATCCGGCACGGAGCCAAGCTGCTGTACGCCTTCTGCGAGGCGACCGTTCCCAAGGTCACCGTCATCACCCGCAAGGCATACGGCGGGGCCTACGACGTCATGAACTCGAAGCACATCCGGGGCGACATCAACCTGGCCTGGCCGTCGGCGGAGATCGCCGTGATGGGGCCGAAGGGCGCCGTCGAGGTCCTCTTCCGCAGGGAGATCGCGGCGTCGGAGGATCCCGGGGCGGAGACGGAGGCGCGCATGGCGGAGTACCGCGAGAAGTTCGCGCACCCCTACGTGGCGGCGGCACGGGGGTATGTGGACGACGTGATCGACCCGCGCGACACCCGCCCCCGGCTCATCAACGCGCTCGACATGCTGGCGGACAAGCGGGACTCCAATCCGCCGAAGAAGCACGGCAACATACCGTTGTGAGACGGGCCCGGGGGCAACCCGGGGATGGCCGTTCGCGTCTCAAGGGGTTGTAGCAGTGCGGCTTCCCACGTGGTTGCGGAGCCGTTTGATCGAACACCGATGCACAAGGGAGACACCAGCATGGCCCGGAAGACGGCAGTGACACGGTTCACCGAATGGGGGAGACTTGCGGCGCTGGCGCTTCTGGCCGTGTCGGCGTGGACGGCGGCGGGCGCAGTCCAGGAAGAGGAGGAAGAGAGCTACCAGGTTGTCCGGTACTACCAGAACGACACGGACTCCCGGCCGGTCCTGGGCGTCTATGTCGAAACCATGGGCCGGAGGGGACTACGGGTGACTCGGGTGATGGAGGACTGGCCGGCGGAAGCGGCCGGGATCAGGAGAGACGACATCATCGTGCGAATCGACGGGCACGAGTTGGCCGAACCGCTGGAGGACGAAGCGGAACGGGGTCTGCCCGCGGCCGGATCCCTCCGCGAGCGGCGGCTGCGGGCATTGCTGAAGGAGGTGCCCGACGGCGAGGCGGTGGAAGTGACGGTACGCCGGGATGGGGAGATGCTGAACCTTACGGTGGTCCCCCGGGCATGGCCGACCCGGGAGCAAGTCGCCTTCTGGCCGGATTCCACGGCACTCCTCGAACACGCCGAGAGGTTGCGGGAACTCGGCGCGCGCGTCCGCACGGTCGAAATCCCCGAGCGGTTGTCACCCTCAACTCGCTTCTTCCCCGGCCGAAGCTACGAGTTGCGCCTGGACGGCCGCTGGCAGGGTGCGCACGGCCTCGACCTCCTGGAACTCAATCCCGAACTCGGCTCCTACTTCGGGACGGAGGAGGGCGTTCTGGTCGCGGATGTCGATGACGACTCCACGCTGGGCCTGAAGCCCGGCGACGTGATCGTCGCGGTTGACGGGCGGCAGGTCGGCGACATCGCCAAGCTCCACCGCATTCTGGCCTCCTACGAGGAGGACGAAGAGGTCCGGTTCCGGATCTGGCGCGATGGCGCGGAGACCACGGCAAAGGGTAACATAAGCTGAACCTTGGCAGTCCGTGGCGGGAATCCCCTTGCAGCACGGGGTTCCGCCTCGGACCGTCTGCCCCTGCCACCTTCAGCCCGGGGTGAACAGCCCGAGTAGTTTCGAGGGCGGCGACCCATCGGCTGACCTGCGACCTGCACCGCTCGGTGCTCACGCGGGTTTATCCACGGACTCCCAGGCACTTGCTCGAATCCGTCCTCGTAGCCAACCGGGGTGAGATCGCGCTCCGCGTCATCCGCGGGGCACGGGAACTGGGCATCCGCACCATCGCGGTCTTCTCCGAGCCCGACCGGACGGCTCCACATGTGCTCCAGGCCGACGAGGCGTACCCGATCGGGCCGGCCCGCGCGGCCGACAGCTACCTGAACGGGCCCAGGCTGCTCGAGGTGGCCCGCCGGGCGAACGCGCGCGCCGTCCATCCCGGATACGGCTTCCTGGCCGAGCGCGCGGACTTCGCCGCGGCCGTGGAGGGAGAGGGGCTCGTCTTCGTGGGACCGTCGGCGGCGACGATCCGTGCCATGGGCGACAAGACCGAGGCGCGCCGGAGGATGGAGGCGGCCGGGGTGCCGGTGGTGCCCGGTACGACAACGCCGCTGGCCTCCGCACCGGATGCGCGCCGGGCGGCCGAAGCGGTGGGCTTCCCCGTGGTGCTGAAGGCGTCCGCGGGCGGGGGCGGCAAGGGGATGCG
>CAZTOF010000111.1:0-2358 GCA_964615515.1 uncultured Gemmatimonadaceae bacterium | reverse complement strand
GAGCAGGATCTGTCCGCGCTGCAGCGGCAGATCGTCGCGGCCACCTTCAACCTGGTCCGCGACCGGGACAGCTACACGCCCGAGAGCTGGGAGGAAAACGTCGTCAGCGTCGCGCTCACCCAGGAGCGGCTGCGCGAGCAGGTCGAGACGCTCGGCCAGCGGATCCTGAACCGCGGGATAGGCGGCGCGGACGAGGCGTTCCAGCGCATCGCCGAGGCGCTTCCGATCGCCGTCGAGGCCATGAACGAGGCGGTGGATTCCCTGCGGGCGGTGAGCCCCAGCGGCGCCATCGCGCCCGAGCAGCGGTCGCTGCGCCAGCTCCAGAAGGCCGAGGAGACCTACGAGCGCTTCGTGTCGCAACAGCCCCAGCAGCCGGGGGGCGGAGGAGGAGGGGGCCAGCGCGGCCCCAGCGCCGAGGACCTGGCCGACCTCTTCGAGCTGGAGACCGACGCGCTCCGGAACCAGTACGAGACCGTGCAGAGGAGCCGGCAGGAGACCGCCGACCAGGCCGTCGACGAGGCGTTGGAGAAGCTGCGCGAGCTGGCCCGCCGCCAGGAACAGGAACTCGAACGGCAGCGCCGCCGTGCCGCCGCGCAGCAGGGGCGGCAGGGCGGGGGCGGAAGCCAGGCGGCGCGTGACCTGGCCGAACAGGCCGAGGCGGCGGCGCGCCAGCTGGAGAGGCTCTCGCGGGAGACGGGTCAGCGCCAGCTGGAAGAGGTGGCCCGGGAGCTGCAGCAGGCCGCCGACGCCATGCGCAGGTCCGCGGCCCAGCGTGGGAATGCCGGGGTCGCCGAGGCCCAGTCCGCACTGCGCCGCCTGCGCGAGGCGCGCGACCGGCTCGAGGGGGCGCAGGGCGATCGTTTGCGGCGCGATCTGGACGACGCGCGCGACCGGGTGGAGGAACTGGCCCGCCAGCAGGCAGACGTCGAGGAACGCATGGCCGCGTTGAGGGGGGCGGACCGGCCCTCACAGGACGAGATCGGGGAGATCCGGGAGACCAAGACGGAGATGGCCGAGGAGGTCGACGATCTCCTGGCCGGGCTGGACCGGCTTGCCGCGGGCGCCCGCCGCGATGGGGGGGAGGGCGCCGAGGAGCTGGACGAGGCCACGGAGACGATCCGCGAGACCCAGCTGCGCGAACGGCTGCTCTACTCGCGCGGCCTGGTGGGGCGTGCCGGACAGGAGGAGTACGCCGAGGCCTTCGAGAACCAGACCGCCCAGGCCATCCAGTCGCTCCGCAACCGGCTGGAGGAGGCCTCCGAGGCCGTCGAGGGCAGTGTCGTGTCCGACTTCGAGACCGAGGCCCTGGAGTCCGCGCGGGACTTGGCGCGCAGCCTCGAGTCGATGGAGCGCCGGGCCCGTAACGATGCCCGCACGGGAGGCGGCGGAGCCCCCGGGGGACGGAACCTCGACGAGCGCGATCCCGAGCGGGCGGGCGACGGAGGTCCCTGGGTCTTCGACCCCGAACGGGTCCGGCAGATGCGCCGCGAGGTCCGCGAGCGGGTGGGCGAGGCACAGACCCTGGCCGGCCTGATCGAGCGGATCGGGGCCGATCCCCGCGAACTCCAGGCCATGATCGACGCGATGCGGGCGCTGGACCGCGAACGCACGTACGCCGACCCCGGGGAGGTGCTCCGGCTGCAGAGCGATCTGGTCGAAGGGATGAAGCAGTTGGAGTTCGAGCTGCGCCGCCGGTTCGCGGAGGACGAGGAGGACCAGCTCTTCCTGTACCGTTCGGGTGACGTGCCGGAGGAGTACCGGGCGCTGGTGGAAGAGTACTACAAGGCGCTGTCGCGGGGGCGGGGGAGCGGGAGGTAGGGCGGTGAGCGCGGAGGCGCGCGGCGACATCTCCACCCGCGACATCAGGGTCTCGACGGAGATCGCCGCCCCGAGGGACACCGTGTGGGAGGCCATCGCGACCGGCGACGGGATTGCGCGGTGGTTCGCGCCTTCGTCTCGGTCGAGGAGGGAGATAGGGGCACGGTCAATGTGGCGTGGGAGAAGGGCGCCGACTGGCCGAGCCGGATTACGGTCTGGGAGCCGGGCAGGCATCTGCAGCTGGTGGACCTGTCGGACCCGGAAGCCGCCGTTGCGGGAACGGCTCTCACCGTTGACTACCACCTGAGCACCTCCGGGGGAAGGACCCGGGTCCGTCTCGTCAACTCGGGCCTGCCGGCCATGCCGGACTTCGACGAACACTTCCACATGATGACGAACGGGTGGCGCGTCTTTCTTCGGAACCTGAAGCACGCGGTGGAGCGCCACCCGGGTATGCCGCGCAGGATGATCAGCGCGCGGCCGTGGGTGACGGGAAGCCGGGAAGAGGTGTGGCGGAGGTTGTTCGGGGCGGAGGGGGTG
>CAZTOF010000110.1:0-4470 GCA_964615515.1 uncultured Gemmatimonadaceae bacterium | reverse complement strand
GGGGATTATACGCCTATCTTGACGCATGGTTCTACGCACTTGCGGGCAGGACTGCGCCCGCTCTCCGGTGGTGCTCCGCGCGTTCCGGGGGATCCCCGCCCGGATTCAGGCCAAAGGCCCTCTGGAGCACGTTCCTTGCCGCGTTCACGTCCCGGTCCATGACCAGTCCGCAGGCGGTGCAGCGGTAGACTCGGATGCCGAGCGGCATGTCCCGGTGCCGTCCGCACCCGCTGCATTCACGCGACGTATGGTGGGGGGCGACCGTCGTGACCGAGCCACCGGCGCTTTCAGCCTTGTAGCCCAGCATTCGGACGATGGCGCCCCATTGCTGTTCGTGGATGGCGCGGGCCAGACGCCGGTTCCGCACCATGTTCGGTATCCGCAAGTCCTCGACCGCCAGATTGGCCGAGTGGTCGCGGACGATGGCCGCGGTGATTTCATGGAGCGCGCCGTGCTCCCGGTCCCGGACGCGCTGCCATTCGCGCGCAAGCTCGGCCTTCCGCTTCCCCCGTTTGCGGCTGCCCCGCCGCGCCCTGCTCAACCGCCTCTGCCGCCGCTTGAGTTCGCGCCGGTCCAGCTTGACGCCGGGAACCGACTCGCCCGTGGACAGGGCCACCCGCGCCCTGATGCCCATGTCGAGGCCCACCGTGGGGCGCCGGTCGGTGGTGACTTCGATCTGTCGCTCGACCACCAGCTGGATCTTCACCCGGCGCGCGGTGCGGCAGACCCGGACCAGCTTCACCCCGCCCTCCGGCGGCCCGCCCCGGAACCGTATCCGGCCCACGCCCTTCACCACCACCCACGACCACCTGCCGTTGGTCCTGACAGGCGTGGTCACCTCGAAACTGCGGATCCCCCGGTCGCCCGGTTTGAAGCGCGGGTGCCCGGGTTTCTCGCCACCGGCCTTCACCCGGTCGAAGAACCGCCCGTAGGCGCGGTCGAGGCGTTGGAGGACGCTCCGCTGGGCCATGACCGGGAACCGGCTCCACACCGGGTCGCGCCGTGCCTTCGTCAGCACCTTGCACTGGTCGTAGTAGCTGACCGACTCCTCACGCTCGGCCCACGCCTGCCTCCGACGATGGAGCGCGATGTTCCACAGCCACGTGAGCTGGCCGATAAGCTCGCCGAGGTTCCGGTGGCCCGCCGCCGACAGGTACGCCTTGCGGGTGACGGTCCGGGTGACCAGCTTGGATTCGGAGGCCATGAACGCTCTCTCGTTCGTGGTAGGCGCCGGTGAGGGACCGCAATATCCCGACCCGGCGTTCTCCATTCAATATGCGATCATCGGTCATTCTTCGGAAGCCCGTCAAGTCAAGGGTATAATCCCCTTTTGGAGGGTTGCTGGTGGGGGACGGTTTATCTTGTATTGGCTTGTGAGACACATTGCGCGCGGCAAGCCATCGATAAACCGTTGGTCTGGATCGATCCACGGCCCGCGCGATCTCGTCGACGGGCACCCCTTCGGCCCGCATCGTTGCCGCTTGAGCCGTCAGGGAATCCCGTTCAGCCCGGCGCGCGTCCGCCCGCAGCCTCCCACGGGCAGCCTGCGCCGGGCGATCCATGCGGGACAATGTCCCTCGGCCTCCCACCCCGCGCGGTATCCCTCGACCGACTTCACGACATGGCCTACCTCCCGCTCCGGAAGCGGAAAGGCGAATGCCCCGTTGAGCCGCGCCGCCTCCCGGGCGAGGTCCGCCGTCCTCCCGGCGGACGTTCCCGCGAACCGGCAGAGCGACATGAAGAGCGAAGAGTTCCGGCCCTCCGCCGTCGCCGGCGGCCGCGGCCGCCGCCAGCCCTCCGGAATCCAGTCCGCCAGCTCGTACAGCGTCCACCCCCCCGGCGGCCCGCCGTACGTCACTACCCACCCCTCCCGCTCCGTGTGGACCGGGCCGTTCCGGAACAGCACCGACGTGTAGCCCGGATCCGACTTGAGCACGTCGGCGAAGTACTCCGCCGTCCGGGCGAAGAGGTTGAGCGGTTTCGTCCGCGCCCTCGGGTGGCGGTGCACGGGCTCCGCCAGAAGCCACGCGCAATGGCTGTGCCCGTTCTCCGTCCGCGTCAGCGCCAGCGACGGATGGGGAACCGCCCCCTCGTCCACAGCCCCGAGCCACTCCCGCGCGGGCCGGTCCACATCGAGATACACCCCCGTGTAGGCGTTCCTGCCGTGGTGCTCCACGTGGGAGAAGTTCGCCCACGCCACCGGCCCCGGTCTCCGGAGCACGTCGCCGAACCCCGCCGCGCGGCCCCGCGAGCACAGCGGCGCGCGGTTGCACCCCCCCAGCCCGAGCCGCGCCAGGTCCTCCGGGACGAACGGCAACCACCCCTGGTCCTTGACGGCCCCGCGATCTCGCCTACCTTTCGCCACGGAATCTTCTTCCGGTTCAGGTTCTGTGCTGCTGCCCTGAACATACGAAAAGCCGCCCGGCGGTCACCCCGCCGGGCGGCTTTTCCGTTCTCCGGAGCCCGTTTTCCGCCCTGCCCGTACCCCTCGCGGCCCCGGGTTATCGCGTCAGCGTCGATCCTGACGCGCCAGTTTTCCCGCAATCCCTCCTCGACGGCCCCTAACGGGGTGGAATCCCCGGCTTCCCGGTCGTCGGATGCCGGGCCTTCCGCGCCACGGCCGTCAACTCCGGATCGCCCAGCAGTCTGGCGATTCTTACGGCCTTCTCGAAATGAAGGTCGCGAGGTTCGGCCAAGCTGGCGAAGTGGTCCGGAGGACCCTCGAGGTGCAGGATCGCGGCGCCCTTTATGGCCTCGCGGATATCCGGGGCCAGCTGCTCCGCCCTCCACCGCTTGAGGGCGTACCAGAGCACCCGCATCGCCCCGTTGGCCTCGTCCGAGGTCGCCTCCGGACTCACGGCCAATCTAGCCACGCGGGGAAGCACGCCGGGGCCGAAATCGATAACCGCGGCCAGCGCATCGTTGCTCATAAACGCCGAACGCATCAGGACATCCGCCGCCAGCGGGTGCTCCGTCGCGGCGACAACCCTCACCAGATCCAGGACCAACTCCAGATACGGATCGAGGGTGCTCTCCTTGTGAAGCCGCCACTCGTGCTCGAGCGCGGCGACCAGCGCCTCGACAAGCTCGACCGTGACGTAGCCTTCCGGGAACGGCCTTGGGGGCAGACGTCCGGCCGCTTCGTTCACCCTGCTCCGGTCTCCGCTCAGAAGGTCGCGGATGATCGCGGCCCGGCCGCTTTCCACATCCTGCGCCGCCGCGCCCTGCACGGCCAGGCACCCGGCGGCCAGCACGGCCAAAACGAATCCCTTCATTCCATCGACTCCTTTCCCAAAGCTATTTCTTGACGTTGAACCCCAGGTGGACGTGGTTCTTGTTGGTGTACCGAAACCCTTCGTTCGCCGTCGTATTGTCCAAGGCCCACTCGATGAGCTTGCCCTTGTACTCCCAGGTCCACGTGCTGTCGGGGATGACCAGTGGCTGAAAGTCGGCGGCTCGCCCGCGCATGTGGGCGCTTTCGTCGGACGCTCCGGAGATGCTCGAGTTGCCGACGGGGCAGCGGTAGCCGGACGTAACGTAGAACGTTCGAAAATGATTCTCCACCGCCGCCATTCCGAGGCTCAGGTTGGCGTCCACGTATCCCCAGTTGGAGTGCTTCACTCCCCACTCGATGCCTTCGCCGTCCACGATGTACCGGGGGTCCTTGTGGAACACGTGGCAATCCCACGAGCCACCCGGGGCTTGCGGGACCTTCTTTTCGACGTACTCCGCCGCCAGCGTGTCCCGAAGGTCTCCGCACTTCCAGTGGTCGTCGTCTCCTCCTCCTCCTCCTTCGAGTTCCTCGCCCGGCCTAAGGTCCCGCACCCTGCACTCCCATGTCAGGTTGCCCAACTGCGTACAACTGCACAGGGTGCTTCCGTCGTCGAACCGGGGCTTGGGGCACTTGTCGAAGCAGTCCCGGCCGTGGGTGCATATGTAAACCTCGTCCTCGTCCCCGTCCTTGTTCGCAAGCGGATTTCCGGGGAGTCCCGGCAGCTCCCGCGCGCCGTCCCCGTCGCGGGCCACGGCGAAGGGATCGCCTCCGCCACCCCTGGGGGCCAGCCCCGGATCACATCCGGCCACATGCGCGGCCAGAACCAGAAGAATTGCCGGGGTTCTCATCGTACGAATCGCCCTTTCCAATCCGTGGTCTCGGTTACGCCCGGTCTCCACGGGAGCCGGGCCGTTCTGTAGACGCCACGGAAGAGGTAAACCGCAGGGTTCCCGCCTATTCGCCACGGGAACCTGGCTGGGAGCTACCCGCCAAGCCCGATTTTCAAGCTGGCTGTTCTATTCGGCGGGCGACCCGACATCGGGCCTCCTCCGATACGTCTACAGTGGCCCCCACGCTACGCAGGATCGCCGCTCGCGGCAAGGTAAGGGGTTCCGACGGCCCCCCCCGGCCCACCCGGAGCCGTCGACGGGCCTCTTGGGGCGATTCTGGGGCCTTTTTCCGGGAGTTCGCCGCCC
>CAZTOF010000109.1:0-2039 GCA_964615515.1 uncultured Gemmatimonadaceae bacterium | reverse complement strand
AGCCCGTCAGTTCGCGGTCGAGCATGTCCACGATGTAGTCGGCCGCCGAGCCGCCGCCGTTGTTGCGCTCGTCGATGACGGCGCCCTCGCGGTCCTGCTGGGCGTAGTACATGCGGTTGAAGGCCTGGTAGCCGCCCTGCCCGGTGTTGGGGAGCCAGACGTAGGCGAGTCGTCCTCCGCTCATTTCGTCGACCCGCGCCTGGTTGGCCTCGACCCAGGCCCGGCCCCGGAGCGCGCTCTCGTTGCCGGTGGGCTCGACCAGGATGTCGCGGGCATCTTCGGCCGCCGGAGAAGACGCCACCGTCAGGGTGATGACGCGCCCGGCGGTGCCCTCCAGGAGGCGGTACGGGTTGGTGGGGGCGCGCAGTTCGGCCCCGTCGATCGCCAGCAGATAGTCGCCCTCCCGCACCTCCATTCCCGGGTGGGAGAGCGGCCCGGCCAGCCCGGGCGTCCAGTCGCCCCCGTCGTAGATGCGGCTGATGCGGTAGAACCCGTCCTCCTCGACCAGATCGGCACCCAGCAGGCCGGTGCGCGGGTTGTCCAGGTCGGGGTAGTCGCCCCCGCGAACGTAGGAGTGTCCGACAGCGATCTCGCCCGACAGCATGTCGAGCAGGTGGTTGAAGTCGGAGCGGTGGCGCACGTCGGGCAACCACGCCGAGTACCAGTCCCAGACATCGTCCCACGGTGCCCCGTGCTGGTTGTCGACGTACAGGAAGTCGCGCATGAAACGCCAGCCGTCGCGGAGCATCTGGGCGTATTCGGCCGTGGGTTCGACCCTGACGCGGAGGTCGCCCAGGTCGAGCGCGCCGTCAGTGCCCGAGGGTGGGCGGGCCGTGGAGACGATGCGCCAGCCGCCGCTGAAGTAGAGCAGCTGGGTGCGGTCGTGGGAGACGGTGAGGCGGCCGCCCCGTTCCAGGAAGTCCTCCGCCTCGCGGTCCTCGATGGAGTACTTGAGGACGGAGCCGCCGCCGAAGCCGCCGCCCTGCAGGACGAACACGGTGCCGGAGGGTCCGGGTACCAGGCCCGTGTAGTCCTCCACGGCCAGCCCGGGGGCGTCTATGATGCGACCGGCCAGGCCGTCGAAGTCGATGGTCACTTCGGGTGGGTCGTCCCCTCCGGAGGCCTTGCCGCCGGATCCACCGCGGCCGCTCCCGCCGGTCTCGTCCCCTTCACCCTCCTCTTCTTCCCCGTCATCCCCCTCCCCATCCTCCTCCTCATCGCTCCGGGGCAGGAACGGGGAAGGCTCTTCGGCGGCGAGCAGCGCGAGGTACAGCGCGCGCGTCACCGGACGGTCGTACGAGGTCATGTCCAGCCAGCCGGTGTTGAGCCCGAAGTCGGTCGAGGCGAGGAAGTAGAGGTACTTGCCGGACTCGTCCCAGACCGGGGTGATCGCGTCGGACATGCCGTCGGTGAGCGGGCGCGTCTCGCCCGACTCGGTGTCGTGGACGAAGATCGCGCGCAGCTGGTTGTCCAGGCGGCGGGCGTAGGCGAGCCAGCGCGAGTCCGGGGACCAGACCGGGTTCATGGTGCGCTGCGGGTGCGCGTAGCGGTCGGTGTCGACGTGCCGCACGTCGCCCGTCTCCAGGTCGAGCACCAGCACCTGGTAGTGGGTGTTGGTGAAGGCCAGCCGGGTCCCGTCGGGCGACCATTCGGGACGGAAGTAGAAGGACGGCTCGTCGATCTCGATCCGGCGCCGGTTCGACCCGTCCTGGTCGGCAACCACCAGACCGTACTCGTCACCGTCGTCGTTGAACCAGGCGATGCGCGACCCGTCCGGCGACCACACCGGGTGACGGTCGGCCACCCCGGGGCTGCGGGTAAGGTTGCGCCACGAGCCCTCCTCGGCGGGCACGCTGAAGAGCTCGCCCCGCCACTCGAAGAGCGCCCGCTTGCCGGTGGGCGACAGGCGGGCGTCGCGCAGCTGGCCGGCGGCGACAGATTCCCAGCGCGGACGCGACCAGTTCATGTCGCCGGCGACGTTGATGACCAGCTGGCGGGTGGCGCCGGTGGCCGGATCGACCTCGTGCAGGTAGCCGGCC
>CAZTOF010000108.1:0-15569 GCA_964615515.1 uncultured Gemmatimonadaceae bacterium | reverse complement strand
GCGCCGGCCTCGTACAGCTCCTTCGCCTTCTCGTTGCCGAGCGAGCTCATCCCCTGGCTCCCCACCTGGAAGACCCCGCCCGATTCCTCCTCGGCGCGGATCAGATCACGGCCCTCGGCGATGTCGTGCACCATCGGCTTCTCGCAGTACACGGCCTTCCCGGCCGCGAGCGCGTCGACGGAGATGGGCTGGTGCCAGTGGTCGGGCGTCCCCACGATGACCGCGTCGATGTCGTCCCGGGCGAGGACCTCGCGGTAGTCACGCGTGGTGAAGATGTCGCCGTGGCGCTCGCGGGCCGCGTCGAGGCGCCCGTCGAAGATGTCGCAAGCGGCCACGAATTCGACCCCGGGGATGCGCAGCGCGGTGGACACATCGGCCATTCCCATGCCCCCCGCGCCGATGACGGCGAGGCCGATGCGGTCGGACGGGGCGGTCTGGTTGCGGAGCGGCTTGTGGGTGAGGGTGTGGCGGGTGATTCGTGGCGAGTCGCCCTTCAGGAGGAAAGGGACGCCGGCGGCGAGTGCGGAACCGGCCGCGACGGACTTGACGAACTTTCGCCGGCTGCTGGCGGTGGATGGGTGCGAACCGGGTTGTCGTATTTCGCTCATGTTTCAGTGTGTCAATTGGAAGACTGCGGGTGAGGGCTCGCGTTGCCCGGAGGGTACGACAACGTAAGCGGGTGGCCCACTTCGGGCACCGTGGCGACCCGAAGTCAGAACACTCATATGGTGGACGCTTGCCATGCTGGGTTCCTCCTGCATCATGCCCACCAAGGTCCGGCGCGAGGTGCAGAGTCCTGGCACTGTGACGGGAACGAGCGTTCAGTCTCCGTTCAAGGCCTTCCTCACGGATGGCCGGGTCGCGGTGTTCCCGGACGGCGCCCGCATCACGACGGACTCGGTCTTCGGTGCGGGAACCCTGTACTCGCTCGACCTCGCCAGCTTTGCTCATATCCGCTCGCTCGCCCTCGACGACTTGCTCGGGCTCGAGTCGGTTCAGACTGACGTTGATGTCGTCAAGGGGGGATTGGCCCTTATGGTAGGTGCTGTCGGTGTTGGGGCGGGCGGAGCGGTGATTTCCTGCACCCTGGATCCGAAGTCCTGTTTCGGCTCGTGTCCAACGATCTACTCGTACGACTCGTCCGGAGAGGTCTTGGAGGCGGAGGCTTTCTCGTACAGCATCGTGCCCGTCCTCGAGGGGAGGGACGTGGATCGGATCGGGGTCGACGCAGATGCCAAGGGTGTGGTAACGCTCGAGCTGCGCAACGAAGCTCTCGAAACGCACTACATCAACCATGTCGAGCTTCTCGAGGTGCGGCACGAAGCGGACCGGGCAGCCTACCGGAACGAAGAGGGCCGGATTCTGGTCGTGGGAGACATGACCGAGGCCGCCGGCGCCATCGACCGCGATGGATCGGACCGCCTTGCCGAACTGAAAGCTCGGGACGGCAAGGTCTTCTCTTCCTCCGACGAACGGATTCGCGCCGTGACGGCCGAGGATTTCCGGGACCACATCGAATTGGTGTTTCCCCGGCCGGACTCCCGGTCCGTTGCGCTCGTCCTTCGATTTCGCAGCAGCCTGCTCAACACCATC
This sequence comes from uncultured Gemmatimonadaceae bacterium, assembly GCA_964615515.1. GTDB lineage: Bacteria > Gemmatimonadota > Gemmatimonadetes > Longimicrobiales > Gaopeijiaceae > Bin94. The sequence continues at coordinate 13,976 of CAZTOF010000108.1, read as the reverse complement.
CTGTTCTATGACCTGACGCTGGCATCCCAGGGAGCCAAGGCCCTGGATTGGCTGGGTGTGGAGATGGCCGACGCCGGGACGGTGGAGGAGTTGGGCCGATGGTTCGTCGAGACTACTGCACTCGAGGTCAGCGTCCAGGGTCCGTCAGGTTGGGATCGCGTCACGCGTCTCGCGGATACGGGCCCCATCGCCTGGGACGAAGTGGCGGTTCAATTGCCGATCCCCGAGGGCGATGATGTACGCGTACGCCTCTCCTTCCTCGCCGACCAGTGGAGGATCGACTTCGCGGGACTCGCAGGAGAGGTTGAGTTCGCCGAGCCGAGGGTAGCCGCCTTCGCTCGCATTGCGCCCTTGGGTGGGGCCCACGATCCCGAGGTGGCGAAACAGGTGGCACTGCCCGACGAAGACTATCTGGTGACGGTCCCGTCAATGGCACTCTCGCTCGAATCGGAACCGCTCGGAGCCTGGCCGGACGACGAGAGGACCTTTTTCCTCTCCAGCCAGGGCTACTACACGGAGTGGATCCGGCCCGGCTGGATTCGAGCGTCGAACGGTCTGGAGGAGTTTCAGCCCTCGGGCGAGACGGTCGTGCGCCTGATGGAACGATGGCTGGAGAGGAAGGAAGAGTTCGAGAAGACCTTCTTCGATACCCGCATCCCCGTGAGGTGAACGATGACGACCACGCATGCCGATGTCGTCCGCGGGCGTACCCTTCTCGCCATCGTCCTGCTGCTGAGCGTTGGCTGTGTCAAACGGGCTACCGTGTCCCCGGTTGGAGCCGTCGCCCAAGTTCAAATCCGAGTCGGCGACGCGGAGGTTGGAGTCGTTACGGGGGAGCTGATCGAAGTCAGAGAGGACGGCCTCCTCATCCTCTCCGGTGCGAGGTCAGACCTCATGTTCCTGTCCTACGGCCGGATACTGGCGATCGACTTCGGAAACGAAGTGGATGTGGACACCAGCGTTCACGGCCTGCCTCTGGCCCGGTTCAGCCGCTATCCCTTCGGACTCGACGACGCGTCGCTCCAGCGCCTGCTCGAAGCGTACGGACAGACCGAACTCGCTATGGTCCCGTGACTCTTCCGAACTCGGATTCTCCGCGGGCAGCGACCGTCCGCCGACTGCCCGACGGAATGTAGGATCTCGTTCGCCTGCGGAGAGCGGATGCCGCGAGGCGGTCGGGCGACCGGAACCCTGCGGCAACCGCCGCCGCCGAGCGCGTGGGTGTCCCACGCGCGAGCCTGCGCCCACGGAGTAGATCTGGATTCCCGAAGCTGACGCGCCGGGTTCAGCACCGCGATTTGCCAGCGACCGACCCCAGACTCGCGGTTGACCGAGGTGCCACGTTTTCGCCACACAACTACCCGCAAATGTACACAAACTGTTCACACACGAGCGGGTATAATACACCTGAGGTTCCTCCGCGCCACCTCATGACTCGGTCGTTCAATCTGGCGCACCCGGCGAGGCGGCGGATGAAAGGAAGCTGAACAATGAAGCAATGGGCAATACCGATCCTTGCGTTGGCGGTCGTAGCCTGCGGCGGTGATGCTCCGGTCGAACCGGAGCCGTCATACCCCGCTGAGGTGACGCTTTCGCCTGAGACGCTCGAGACCCGCAAACTGGGAAGGGTCGGCCAGTTGGTCGCAACCGTCGTCGACCAGCATGGCGAGACGATGGACACGGTGGCCGTCACATGGTCCAGCACGGACACCATGGTCGCCACCGTCGATGACGCGGCCTGGGTGTACGCCTGGGCCACCGGCAATGCGGAGATCGCCGCTACGGCGGGAACGGTCGCCGACACGGCAACCGTCACCGCCAACCTGGTCCAACGGGACGCGCTGACGGCGATCTACGACGCTCTCGGAGGAGACGGCTGGACCGACAACGAGGGGTGGCTGTCACGCGCCCCGCTGAACACCTGGCACGGGGTCACCACCAATAGGGACGGTGACGTTACGAGGGTCGAACTGGTCGACAACGGGCTCAAGGGCACGTTGCCGATAGATGTCACCCACCTGGAATCGCTGGAGCACCTGAATCTGGGGTTCAACGACTCGATCGGCGGGGTGGTGTTTCCCGAGTTCGGCCAGATGGAGCACTTGCGGGGAATAAGCCTCCACCATGGTCTGCTGACCGGGCCACTGCCTCGATCCATGATGGAGATGGACAACCTCGAATACTTCTGGTGGTACGGTACCGGCATGTGCTCTCCGCCGGATGAGGAGTTCCAGAGATGGCTCAATGGTCTTCGGGGTACTCACCGGGGAGGCGAGCCATGTGACTAGGCGCCCGAGGTCGTTGACTCGATTTGGACGGGCAAGACACGCATCGGGGGAAAGTGTTCCTGGCAGTCCGCGGATAATCTCGATCGAGTACCGAGAGGGGCGCTGGGCCGGCGGTCCGTGGACCGGCGCGGGCTCCACTTCGCGGTAAGTCGGGGAGGAGGCCGTTTTGACCGACATCGATGAACTCAGGGCGGAGATCGCGAGGTTGCGGGAGCGCGCGTCCCGGCTGGGTGCTGCGACCCTGCGCATCAACGAGGACCTCGACCTCGATTCGGTTTTGCGCGAGGTGGTCGACAGCGCCCGGGTGCTGACCGGCGCCGCGAACGCAGTCATCACGATCGGAGAACAACTCGACCAGTCCGGGGACTTCATTTCGTCGGGCCTGACGCCCGAGGAGCTCCAGCAGCTGCGTAGCCTGACTCAGGGGGAGGGGATTGGGGAGTACCTGTTGCGGATCCCGCAACCGTTGCGGATCGCTGACCTGTCATCCCATCTGCGTGCTCTCGGCTTTCACACCGAGCCGATTCTCTCGAAGACCTTCATGGGGGCTCCGATTCGTCACCGGGGTGCGCACATCGGCAATTTCTATCTCACCAACAAGGACGGAGGCCGGGAATTCACCGATGAGGACGAGGAAATCCTGGCGCTGTTCGCATCGCAGGCGGCGGCCGCCATCGCCAACGCCCAGGCCTACCGCGACGAGAGGCGGGCCCGCGCCGATCTGGAAGCCCTCGTCGACACCTCGCCCGTGGGCGTGGCGGTGTTCGAGGCGAAGACCGGCGCGCTCGTTCGGTTCAATCGCGAGGTGCGGCGCATCGTCGCGGGCCTGGACCCGTCGGGCCGCTCACCGGAAAAGGCGTTGCTGGCACTGAAGGTCCGCCGTGCCGACGGGGAGGAGCTCTCGTTCGCGGAGCTCCCGCTCACGCGGGCGCTGGTCAACGCGGAGACTGTACGCGCCGAAGAAATGGTGCTCTCGGTGCCGGATGGCAGCAGCGTGAGAACGCTGGTCAACGCCACGCCGATCCGCAGCGACAACGGCGAGGTCGAGTCCCTGGTGGTCACCCTTCAGGACCTGGCACCGCTGGAAGAACTTGAGAGGCAACGGACCGAGTTTTTGAGCATGGTGAGCCACGAGTTGCGCGCACCGCTGACCTCAATCCTGGGCTCTACCCGTACCCTGCTCACGGCGACGCCGGAGCTGGACCCGGCCGAGCAACGCGAGTTCCACCGCATCATCGACGAACAGGCCGTACACATGCAGGGGCTCATCAGCGATCTCCTCGACGCGGGGCGCATCGACCTGGGCAGGTTGTCGGTCGCGCCCCGGCCCGCCGATGTGGCCGCCCTGGTGGACCAGGCGAGAAACACCTTTCTGAGCGGCGGCGGCCGACACACCATCGTCATCGATCTGCCGCCCGGCCTGCCCATGGTGATGGCAGACCACAGGCGCATCGTGCAGGTATTGAACAACCTCTTCGCCAACGCCGCCCGGTTCGCGCCGGAGTCGTCCCCCATCCTGGTCGAGGCGGTTCGCGACGGTGTACATGTCGCGGTCTCGGTCGCCGACCAGGGCCGCGGGATACCGCCCGAACGGCTGCCGCACCTGTTCCGCAAGCACGCGGCCCGGGGCGACGAGGTCGAAACGGTGCGCTACGGGCTCGGCCTTGCCATATGCAAGGGGCTGGTGGAGGCCCACGGCGGGCGCATCCGGGCCGAGAGCGGGGGGCCGGGCCAGGGTGCCCGGTTCACATTCACTCTCCCGTTGTCCCCCGGGGCCGCAGCCGTCTCAACCCCGCAGCCGCCAACTCTGGAAGAAGCCGAGCGGGAGCGCATCCTCGTGGTTGACGACGATCCTCACACGCTGCGCTTCGTTCGCGACGTCCTCCTGAGGGCGGGATACAAGCCCCTCGTGACCGGCAACCCTGACGAGCTGTCGAGCCTGATGGAGAGCGACAAGCCCGCGCTTGTGCTGCTCGACCTTGTGTTCCCCGATACGGACGGGATCGCACTGATGGAGCAGGTCGGGGAGTTGGCCGATCTGCCGGTCATCTTCATCTCTGCCTACCGCCGGGACGAGACCATCGCCAGGGTCCTGGAACTCGGCGCCGCCGACTACATCGTCAAGCCCTTCTCGCCGACGGAGCTCGTGGCGAGAGTGAGGGCGGCGCTGAGTCGGCGCCCCGAGACCGAACCCTTCGTGTCGGGCGAGCTCCGCATCCTGTACGACCGGCGGCAGGTGAGCGTGGCCGGTCGCCGGGTCGTGCTCACCCCCACCGAATACGAATTCCTTCGCGTCCTCGCACGCAATGCGGGACGGGTCGTGACCCTGGACGCACTGTCGCGCCAGGTATGGGGCTCGCGCGGCGGACGCAAGTCGGAGGCCGTGCGCACCTACGTGAAGCGGCTCCGCCAGAAGCTTGGCGACGACGCGGAGAGCCCCACCTACATCTTCAACGAGCGAGGCGTGGGGTACGGCCTGGCCGCCACCGACGATTCATGATGGCCTACAAGGCAGGAAGGGCAGATCGGGATGATCCGGAAATGGTTCGAGGATGGCGGATGGTGGATACTGCCGGACTGGTAGCGGCCATGGGGTCAGGTCCCCCGAAAAGTGGCCGAGCGCGGCCGAAGAGAGGGGCCCGGAGACACCCGTGACAGATTCCCGGTCAGATTCCGGTAGGAATCTGTCACCGCTCCTTTGCCGCGGGATCCCGAGGGTGTTCTTGGCAGGCAACTGTATCGGGATCAGTTTTCGTGGTTATTCTAACACAATATGGACACGCGATTGATTCAAACCGCCACGGCTCATTCACAGTCGAAGCCCTATAATTGTAAATATTCCCGGATCCACTCCCCCTAGGGACAAGGACAGAATGATGAAGAGATTAGTGATTTTCCTGCTCACGGCCGTGCTGGTGGTCGCCTGCTCGGACCCGCCGGTCGTGACCACGGTCACGGTGACGCCTAAGAGTGCGACTCTGGTTTCGCTTGGCGAGACGGTTTTGCTGACGGCTACCGTGGAAGACCAGTACGGCGACCCGATGACCGGCGAGACGGTCGATTGGGTCGGTGTGGGAGGATATCTCAGGCTCCGGCCGGGATGGGTATGGGTGGGGCATGAAGCTGTGCAGGTCTTTCAGATGTCCGACGACGGCACGGTTACTGCTGTGGCAAATGGCCGAGTGGCAGTTATAGCTGCTAGCTATAGCTTACACCTCAGATTTTTTGGGCTCTTATGGCGGCTGGGTGCAAGACGTTGCAGAGGTGACGGTGGACCAGAAAGCCGACTCGGTGGCCGTGATGCCGGACGAGGTGCTACTGGGCCCTCCCGGCGACTCGATGCGGATGACGCTGGAGGTCTACGATGCGGGCGGAAGCCCGATCGAGGAACCCTCGGTGACCTGGAGTAGTGGGGACGAAGCGGTGGCAACGGTGTCCGCTACGGGCGTCGTGACAGCGGTCGCGGACGGCGAGACGATGGTCTCGGCAAAGGTCGACGAAGCCACCGATACGGCCGTCGTCATTGTCGACACGACAAGGAGCGGGCGGCGCTGACGGTGCTCTGCGAGGCGACGGACTGCGATAAGCTGGGCGAACATCGACAACTCGGGCACGGATGCGAACCTCGAGAAACCGGTACCGGCTGCCCCATGAGGGTGTTGTCGTGGTCATCGTGAGGTGGGTACCGGGGGCATATTGGCTGACCTACGAGTGGCGATTACAGACGATTGTACACATTATGTACACGTAATCAAGTCACATTCTCACCACTCATACACAAATCATGCCGTATTATGTGTAGAGTATAGCGGTCCGCTCCGCAGAGCCAATCCAGAAAGAAAGGGAACGCCCTCCATGACCTGCACGCCCCAACCACGACTTCGATGTCTTCTCCTGTTGATCACGGCACTCGCAGGCACCGTGAGCAGGGCAGAGGCCCAGTCCGGTTCGTCCACTTGGCGCTTTGGCGTCAGCTTTGGAGCGGGTGCGCTCGTGGGTGCGGTTGCCGAGTACTGGAGCGATGACATCGGCGTCGAAGCAAGGCTGGGAACGCTCGGCTTCCAGGACGTGTCGGTCCGGTTGTCGCCTAAGTGGCGTGTCGGTGACTGGGACGGCGGGGAGGCCTCGTTGCGCCTCGGGATGCAGTGGTGGCTCGTCGGTTCGCGTTCCGGTGTATTTGCCGCCCTTCACGGCGTCGAGCTGGCTAGGGTGACGGACGGCGGGCATGTGATCGGGGGAAGCTACAATCTTCCTCTGTTCGGAGGAGTTTGGGGATGGCGTGAACTGTTAGAGGACTCTGACGAAGGTCCCGATGAGGATACCGAGGCTCTCGACGAGGGCCCCGAAGAGGACGCCGAGACTCCCGACGAGCGCCCCGAGGAAGACACGGAGGAGTCCGACGTCCCATCCTCCTGGACGATTGGAGCCGCTGTTTCGGGTTTTCTCACCTTTTTCTTCGGAGAATTCACCTACCGCTACCAGTCCCAGTCACAGTGAAGCAGCCGAGCTTCGCGAGCACACACCCTCAGAGAGGAGTCTCATCATGAACCGCCTGGTCCTACCCCTCCTGCCCTTCATGACCGTTTGGGCCTACGGCTGCGCTGACAGCACCGAGCCGGTCGTGGACATCAGCGGATCCTGGGCGTACTCGGCGACGTACTCGGTCAATCTGGGTGCACTTGGCACGGTTACGTGTTCGATGTCGAGTGTCCAGATAAGCCTGAGCCAATCCGATAGTTCCGTCTCGGGAACCGCGCACGGCGGGGAATCGGTCTGTAACTCGCCGTCGTTCGGCCTTGAGCCGGCCACGGAGGAGGATCCCGTCGTGATCGACGGAACGGTGGACGGAGATTCCGTCAGCCTGGAGGTCGACGCCTTCGTCCTGCTTTCGCACGAGGGCACGGTGTCGGGGGATTCGATAAGCGGCACCGTCACAGGCACGGGCAGCGTGCCTCCGGTCGGGTCCATCACCGTGACCGGGAACTGGTCGGCGTCGCGGCAATGAAGCATCATGCGCGGAACCCTGCGCCACGAGCCATCGAGCTGCTGCACGGCCTATGGGAACCCACAATGGACGATCTAGGATTTACACAGTATGTGCACACAATCGAACCAAGATGCCACGACTCATACACAGTCGGATCTCTATTATTGTGGGTACCGGATCGGGTCCCCCCTCCTTTTAGGCAGCAGCTCATGCACAGAGGCGATCTCGAAGTAGAGGTCGAGAGCGGTCCTCGCGACTGCGTCCAGACCACATTCGGAGGCCCCGTCCAGCATCCGGTCCGCGCTCAGGTTCCGTTCCTCGCCCCTGCGGTCGAAGTCCTTCCCACGACTCCCGGAGGCCTCCAGCACCTCCTCCTCCCGCCCCGGGGTCGCGTACAGCAGCCTCCGCTTCTCCAAGTCCGCGAAGAAGGTGGCGTAGGGTTGTGGCCCCGGCGGCACGCCTTCTCGTTCACCTCGGCCGCGCGCCAGAGGTGGTCCGGCAGCGGGAGGAGACCCTGGCCTCCGCGTACGCCACGCATCCCGAGCGCTTCGTGGCCGGCCCGCCCCGGGCCGCGGAGGCCCCCGAAGAGGTCTGGATCAACACCTGCTTCCCGTCAGCGCTATATGACATTCGCGACGAGGACTGGACTCATCAGCCTCCGCAACACTCCACCTACCCTCTAGCTTAGGAGTCCGCAATGAACAGATCACGGCACCAAGTTCATCTGCTCGACATCTCGGAATTCGAGAATGAGTCGAGGCAAAGCAGCCGGCGTGGCTTACCCGCTTGTGCTATACAGGCGATGGTGGCAGCCATGATGGCGATCGTGTCGGGAGCCCCGCTCACCGCTCAAAGCCCTCAACCCGACCCCTTTCCGCCCCGAGTGTTTTCCATGGGCTACGCCAGCTCCAGCGCACACACACTCGCAAAAGGCACAGGCCATCTCAGCGCGAGTTACGCGGGTAGCGATCTTCTGGCGCAGCTTGGCATCGAAGGAGGCTCCTCCCTCCCGTTCATCGTTGGCGCCGCATACGGCGTCACCGACCGCTTCACGGTGGGGGTCGGGACCGGCATCTGGAGGTATGATGTTGATCTAGGGTTCGACTTGTCGGCGTCGGGCACGGACCTTTTTCCGTATGTGGCACCCAAGTTCAGTTTATGGGATTCGGGCGAGGTCACTATCAGCATTTCCGGGAGAGTCGTCGTGCCAACGGGCGAAGATAGCGAAGGATTCCTCTACGGGACCTCTCTGGGGTTATCTGCCTATACAGGGCGGCAGTCTGCGCTGCACATTTCCGCGGGAATTTGGGGTGCTCGCAGCGAATTCTATAACGAGAGAGATGTGGTGTTTGCCATCGGCGGGGACTATGCCGCGCCAATCGAATCCAACTACCTGAAGCTGTTCGGCGAACTTCGCATGATCATGGTAGATGATGGTGCCGAGGTTATCGCCGCAGGCGTTCGGTTCCTCGGTAACACCTTGGGAGCTGAGGCAGGCCTCGCCCATTGGCTCGAAGAAGAATCCGAGATCAAACCGATTGTAAGTGTCTCGTACCGGTTTTAGAACAGCCCGGCGGTTGAAGGGTCAGGGACATGCGGATCCGCAGGCCCCGTATGGATCTGGTCTCGGCCGGACAGTCTCCAGGGGATCCAAGGGGCGGAGGCACCTCGCCAGCCCCAGCATATCACTCACGTCACGGAAAGGCAGTGAGATGAGGCGCTCTCGCATTCCGTCCACCACGTTCGTTGGCCTCCTCGCCCTCGTCGCGTTGGCCGCCGGACGCGCGTCCGCCCAGGAGTACGATTCGGACGATCCGATTCCGCCCGACCCCGCGGTGATCACCGGCACCCTGGCGAACGGCCTCACCTACTTCGTCCATGAGAACGAGGAACCCGAGAACCGCGCCGCGCTACGCCTGGTCGTGAACGCCGGCTCGATCCTGGAGGACGACGACCAGCTCGGGCTCGCACAGTTCGTCGAGCACATGGCCTTCAACGGGACGGAGAACTTCGAGAAGCAGGTGCTGGTTGACTATCTCGAATCGATCGGGATGCGCTTCGGTGCTGACATCAACGCCTCCACCAGCTTCGACGAGACGGTGTACAAGCTGCAGGTCCCGATGGACGATCCGGAGGTGCTCGAGACGGCCTTCCGGATCCTCGTGGACTGGGCGGGTGGCGTCCTCTTCGACCCGGTGGAGGTCGACAAGGAGCGCGGGGTCGTGATCGAGGAGTGGCGGAATCGGCTGGGCGGAGCAGACCGCGTCTGGGAGGAGCAACGGCCGGCGATCTTCCAAGGGTCGCGCTACGCGGAACGGCTCCCTATCGGGGATCCCGAGATTCTGGCGAATGCCCCGGTGGAACGACTGCGCAGTTTCTACGAGGACTGGTACCGGCCGGAGCTGATGGCGGTCGTCGCGGTGGGCGACTTCGATGGAGAGGTGATCGAGGCGACGATCCGCGAACGATTCAGCGGCCTTGAGGGCCCCGACGATCCGCGGCCCAGAACCGAGGCGGAAGTCCCGATCGACCATCCGCCGCTGATCTCGATCGCGACCGATCCCGAGATGCCGGCGGCCCAGGTTCAGGTCCTCTACAAGCACCCCGAGAGCTCACGCGGCACGGTGGCCGGTTTCCGGCGTGCTCGTGTCCGGTCGCTCTATGCGCGCATGCTCAATGGGCGGCTGAGCGAGCTGGTATACCAGGCCGACCCGCCCTTTGCGGACGCGTCCGTGACCGCGAGCGGTGCGGATATCGACAACCTCGGGGTGGATGTGCGCGGGGTGGACGCCTCGGAGTTCAGCGCGGTCGTGGCGTCGGGCGGATACACGCGCGCCCTCGACGCGCTCCTCACGGAGGTCGAGCGCGTCGCACGTCACGGCTTCACCGCCGTTGAACTGGAGCGCGAGAAGGCGTCGCTCCGGCGGCGCTATGAGCGTCGGCTGGCGGAGGCGGAAAACCGCTCATCGAGGTCGCTTGCCGACCGGTACGCCCAGGCGTTCCTGAACGGGTACCCCTATCCGAGCGTCGAGACCGAAATGGCTCTCCTGGATACTGTGCTGCCCGAGATCACGCTCGAGGAGACCAACGCGCTCGCGCGTGGATGGCTGACCGAGGCGGGGCGGGTGGTCCTGGTCAGCGGGCCCGAGAGGGCGGGGCTCGATGTCCCGGACGAGAGGGAGGTGACCGACGTGTTCGCTGCCGTTGCCGCGAAGGAGATCGACCCCTACGAGGCGACCGACCTCGATGTCCCGCTCCTCGCCGAGATCCCCGAAGGCTCTCCTATCGTCGCGGAGGAGTCGGTGGACGAGATCGGCGTGACGATCTGGGAGCTTGCGAACGGCGTGCGGGTCGTGCTCAAGCCCACGGGCTTCCGGGACGACGACATCGTGTTCCGAGGTACTAGCCCTGGCGGAACGTCGCTCGCGCCCGAGGAGATCCTGGGCCATGTCCTGCCGATAGCGGGGGGGGACCTGGGTGCACTCGTTGCGGAGGGCGGTGTCGGCGAGCTGGGTCCCGTCGCCCTGAACCGGCATCTCTCCGACAAGGAGGCCAGCGCCGTACCCTATATCGGGACGCTGACCGAGCAAATCCGCGGCTCGGCATCACCCCGGGATCTTGAGACGGCGTTTCAGTTGATCTACCTGCGCTTCGCGGCGCCGCGGATGGAGGAACCGGTCTTCCAGAGCCTCAAGTCCCAGATCGACCTCATCGCCATGTTTAGATTCCTGCCGCAGATGGTGTTCCAGGACACCCTTGCCGTCTACATGGGGCAGGGGCACCCGCGCGGGCCACAGACGCTGGCCCAACAGGTCCGGGATAAGCGGGCCGCGGAGCTGGACGTGGCGATGGGCTTCTATAGGGACCGCTTTGCCGACGCCTCCGACTTCACCTTCTACTTCGTGGGCGCCTTCGATCTCGATACGATGCGCCCGCTCGTCGAGACATATCTGGGCGGACTGCCAAACCTCGGGCGCACGGAAAAGTGGATCGACCACGGGGTGGACCCACCGCCGGGCGTCATTGAGAAGAGGATCTACAAGGGGATCGCGCCCCAGAGCGTGACGCAAATCTACTTCACCGGAGACGGTGAGTTTTCGATCGACGAGTCGATGGTCATCGACGCAATGGCCGAGATTCTCCAGACCCGGCTGCGCGAGCGGCTGCGCGAGGATCTGGGAGGCACCTACGATGTCAGCGTTGAGGGCGAGATCGGCTACCGACCCGACGAAGAATACACCGTCACCGTCGGTTTCGGCTCTGACCCGCAGCGCACCGAGGAGCTGAGCGCAGTGGTCTTCGAGGAGATCGAGCGGCTGAAGGCCGAAGGCCCCGACGCGGACGTCGTCGACAACGTCCGCGAGGCCCAGCGGCGCGCCAAGGAGACCAACCTCGAGCGGAACGAGTACTGGCTGGGCCGGCTTGTCGCCTACGAGACCCTCCCGAGGCTGGACATCCGCAAGATCCCTTCCTACGACCGGATCGAAGGCTGGACGGCGGAGCAGGTGAGACAGGCCGCGAACCGCTACCTGCGCACGGACCAGTACATGAAGTTCGTGCTGCTCCCGGAATACATGATGCCGCGCGCCCGAATCGCAACTGCCTCTCCGGTGCCGGTCGATGTCATACCGCCCAAAGAGTTCGTCCACCAGGGCGCGACCGACCTCGCTGACGCGCTCCGCAACGTGCACCCGTCCTACAACGTCAACACCCAGCCGATCAGCGGCGCGGCCACCTTTGTCCGGCCCGCCAACTTGCGCGGCCTCCCACCCGATCACCCGCTGCTGCTCGTGAACGGGAAGCGCCGCCACCGCACGGCGGCGATCGCCTGGAACGGCAGCGGCCTCGCCGACGGCGCCCAGGGTCCCGACCTCGCCCTCATTCCCGGATTGGCGCTGAGGCAGGCCGAGATCCTCCGCGATGGCACCGGTCCACGCCACGGCTCCGACGCGATCGCGGGCGTCATGAGTTTCGCGCTGAAGAACGACCGCTCGGGCGGCACGATCGAGTACAGGACCGGCGGCCACCTCCTCGGCGATCCGAGCGAGTCCTTCGAGCGCGGCGTCTTCCCCGGCGACGGCGAGGTGCACACCGTCGCGGGCAACGTCGGCCTCCCGATCGGGCAATCCGGGTTCCTGAACCTGACCGGCGAATACGGCAACGCGATGCCCACCGACCGCAGCGTACAGCGCGGCGACGCCCTCGCGCTGGTTCACGCCGACAACACGAGCGCGCGGGAGCCGGCGCAAATCTGGGGCTCACCGGAAGTCTCCGACGACATCAAGCTGTGGACGAACGCGGGCTACTCCCTGGGCCCTATCGCGCAGGTCTACTTCCACGGCAACTATGCCAGCAAACAGGTCGAGGGCAGCTCCCACTTCCAGAACCCCAACACCCGTGGCGGCGTGTTCGGCACGACAAACTCCGCGGGCGAACCGATCCTGCTGGTCGGCGACCTGCTCGACGCGCGCGACGGAGTGCTCGACGGTTCTGCGGGGTGTCCCGAGGTCCGGATCACGGAAGGTGTCGTGGCGGACCAGGAGGCTTGGAAACAGGTCCTGAACGACCCCGACTGCTTCGCCTTCCGAGAGATGTTCCCCGGCGGCCTCACGCCGCAGGTCGGCGCGCACATCTTCGACGGATCCGTGGTCGGAGGGTTCAAGGTGGACCTGGGGTTCGTCTCCCTGGACGTCAGCGGCGGCTGGGGCAGCTCCAAGATGGACTTCTACACCTACAACACGGTCAACGCCTCGCTGGGGCCGGACCAGCACTGCAGCGACAAGGGGACTTCTCCAGCGATCCCCGACCAGCCCTGCACCCCCTACTTCGACCCCGGGTCCTACGACCAGGGGGAGACCACCGTGAACATCGACCTCTCCTACGCGAAGAGCGAGACGACGGAGATCGCGACCGGGTTTGAGTGGCGGAAAGAGGCGTTTGAGATTGTGCAGGGCGACGAGCTGTCCTGGACCGAAGGCCCGCTGGCAGCCCAGGGGTTCACTCCGGGGTCCAGCGGGTTCACCGGCTTCGGCCCCCTGACCGAAGGGAAGTGGGACCGGACCAATATCGCGATCTACGGTGACATCGAGTTCAGGGAAGCGGACGAGAGGTGGCTCGTTGACGTGGCCGGACGCCTCGAGAACTTCTCTGACTTCGGACTGGCGGTCAGCGGGAGGGTGGCTGCACGACTGAGCCTCTCCGGCGCGTTGGCGCTCAGGGGTGGCGTCGGCACGGGCTTCCGGGCACCCACGCCCGGGCAGCACAACGCCTTCAACATCTCGACGATCCACGATCCCGGCATCGCGGATCTGACCAACAGCGGCACGATACCCTCGACCTCGGATGTGGCGTCACGCCACGGAGGCCAGCCGATCGAGCCTGAGCACTCCGTCAACGCCTCGTTGGGGGCCGTATTCGGACAGGGCAGCTTCCAGCTCGCCGCCGACTACTTCCTCATCGACGTGTCCGACCGCCTCACCATCGGCAGCAGCTTCGAGCCGACCGGCGCGGACATCGACCGGCTCCTCGACGAGGGGATCATCGGCTCCGCAGGCGCGCTCGACCCCTATCTGCCAACGTGGGGGGAGACGCGGGAGGGTAAAATGATTAGAGTAGGGCGAGTCAGAGAGTTGCACGATGGCAGGAGGAAAGGGAATGGACAGGACAGGGGCGCGCTCCCCCGCCGCGGCGGGGGAGCGCGC
>CAZTOF010000107.1:0-1739 GCA_964615515.1 uncultured Gemmatimonadaceae bacterium | reverse complement strand
GCCCGGCCGCCCGCGCCGCCCACGCCCTCACAAACAAGTTGGGGTGCCGCGCGAACCGGGAGACCGGGCCTGCCACGTCGGCGGGCGCGATGCCTGCGAGGGCGTGCAGCGCCCGGACGGGACCGTGCCAGTCGGGATCATGCGTGCCGAACTCCGCGACAAGTTCCCCCAGCTCCCGGCGCTGTTCGTCCGCCTCGGGACACGGCCGCGCCAGGAGATCGAGGGCGGTGGCCACCACATCGGGATCCGGGTCGGCCAACGCGGCCCGGATCGCGCGGCACCCCTCGCCGGGACGGATCACGCGGTCGTACGCCCGCAGCGCCTCCACCCGGACGCGGGGGTCGGGGTTCCTGAGACCCCCGCGGATGACCGCGCCGGCTCCCGTGCCGTATCCCGCCGCCCAGATCATGACCTGGCGACGCACCTGCCAGTCCCCGTCCGGGAGCAGGTTGGCGGCGTGGTCCGCCCCCAGCCGACCGGTGCGGACGAGAGCCGCCACCGCAAGGCGGCGAATACGGGCCGCGGCGAGCAGGTCGGCGGTGTCCGGTCCCTTCTCGGACAGCGCCCTCAACCCGGCCGTGAGTTCCGGAGGCGGCGAGCCCTGCGTCCCGCCGCCCCTCGCGAACGCCTCCATGCCGCGCGCCAGGCCCAACCGCGCGGCCAGGCCGGGGTCTTCTCCCAACCCCTCCACCCTGCCGGCTAGTGCCACGAGCGCCTCCGCCGCCGCGTCCCGCTGCCCGGGGTCCGCGAACGCCAGGCGGCCCAGGTTCGTTGCCAGCGCTCCGATGACCGCCGGGTCGGCTTCGCTTTCCACCCTTGCCGCCAGCAACGGCAGCACCTCGCCGGGGTCGCGCCCGTACACGGCCTGGGCCATGGCCGCCGCGGCGGCCACCCTCACGCCGGGGTCCGGATCATCGAGCATCTTCTCCAGCGACGCCACGCGGCCCGGATCCTCCAGGCGCCCCAGCGCGCGTACCGCCCATCCGCGAACCTCCGGATCCGCGCTCGCCAGGTGCGTCCGTACGCGTTCCAGCCCGGCTTCGCCACGCGCATCCTCCTCCGCAACGATGTCGGCGTACGCGGTCCGGATGCCCGAGACCTCCGGGGGGTCCTCGCCGCAACCCGTCAAGACGGAGCATAGCGCGGCCGCCACCACCAGGGTGCGAAGCCCCGCCTCCCCGGCGGCCCTCGCAGGCATCGCGGGGTCTGCCACGAGGGGCCGTCGGCCGTTCACTCGTACGGATCCCAACCGAACCGTTCCCATGACGCCTCTCCCTGGTCGTCGAATACGATGCCCTCGCGCTCGAGCAGTGCCCTCTGGCGCTGCGCCAGCCCCGATGCGCGGGATGTCGAAATGGCGCCCCGCCGGTTCACGACCCGCCACCAGGGCACATCGGTCCCGGGGGGCAGGTGGCTGAGCGCGTATCCCACGCCCCGCGCGGCACGGGGCTCTCCGGCCAGGGCGGCGATGCTCCCGTAGTTGATGATCCGCCCCTTGGGAATTCGCCGCACGCAGTCGTATACTCGTTGGGCAAATTCGCTCATCGGCGCAAACCTATTCCCGGCGGTCCGCTCGCGCTACGATTCCGGGGACCGTCGAGCGGTATCGGGGGGTATCAGGTAAACGGGAGTATACAGATGGTAAAGCGCAGTATACATGCGCGTCTTCACCGGAGACAGTCAATGCTCAGATCGCCAGGCAGGGTTCTCGTCGCCACGCTGCTCGTCGCGGGCTGTGG
>CAZTOF010000106.1:0-1652 GCA_964615515.1 uncultured Gemmatimonadaceae bacterium | reverse complement strand
GCGTTGGCGCGGGTGGGCGGGCCGTGCGTGGCCCAGCGGGTGTGCGCGATCCCGCATGTGCCGGCGGGGAGACGGCCGTTGAGCGCGGCCTCCAGTTCGGAGATCTTGCCGGGGCGCTTCTCCACGGCGAGGGCATCATCGGGGGTGAGGACCGCGAGCCCGGCCGAGTCGTAGCCGCGGTATTCGAGACGCTTCAGTCCCTCCATGAGGATGGGGCCGGCCGGGCGCGGGCCCACGTAGCCGATGATGCCGCACATGTCAGGCCTGCGCCACGGTTTCGAGGGTGCGGCGGGCGTCGTCCAGGAGGGCGCGGGCGGCGGAGGGTTCGCGGGCCTCGGCGATCAACCGCACGACCGGTTCGGTACCCGACGGGCGCACATGGAGCCAGCCGGCTTCGTGCGGCCACGCGATGCGGAGGCCGTCGGTGTTGTCGTGCTCACCCGGCGGGAGCTGCCCGCGCAGGGCCGTGTAGGCGTCGGGCAGGAGGGCGCGGGGGAAGGTCACCTTTTCCTTGACGATCCGGTAGGAGGGGAGCCGGGCGATTCGCTCGGAAAGGGCCGTGCCGGGCTCGTCCGCCAGGTACTGGAGAAGCAGCGCGGCTCCCACCGCCGCATCGCGGGTGTGGTGGAGCGCCGGCAGAATCACGCCGCCGTTCCCTTCCCCTCCAACCACCGCCCCCTCCGCCATCATCCGCACGACCACGTTGATCTCGCCCACGGGAGCGCGCATCACGCGGCAGCCGTGCTTCGCCGCCACGTCGTCCACGACCCGGCTGGTCGACAGGTTCGTCACCACGGTGCCCCGCCGGCGCCGGAGCACCACGTCCGCGGCCAGCGCGAGGGTCAGGTCCTCGCCCGGCGGGCGGCCCTGTTCGTCAACCAGCGACAGGCGGTCGGCGTCGGGGTCCACGGCGAGACCGATCCGGGCACGGCGGTCCGTGACGAGGCGTCCCAGCGGGCCCAGGTTCGCGGCCGTGGGTTCGGGGTCGAGTGGAAAGCGGCCGTTCGGCTCGAGTCCGATGCCGTGCACTTCGCAGCCCAGCCGCGCGAGGAGTTCCGGAATGATCACGCCCCCCGCGCCGTTCACGCAGTCGAGCGCGACCCGGATTCGCTGCCGGCGGATCTGTTCGGGGTCGATGAAGGGCAGGTCGAGGATGCGTTCCAGGTGGCGCTCCACCCGGGAATCGTCCCGGGCGGGGGTGGCGATGCCGTCCCAGGGGGCGCGCATGGGGTCTCCCTCCCGGATGAGCGCCTGAAAGCGCTCCATGCGGTCGGGGGGCAGGAACGTGCCGCCCTTCACGGCGAACTTGAGCGCGTTCCACTCGGCGGGGTTGTGGCTCGCGGTCACCCCGAGACCGCCGGCAGCACCGGTCTCCCTCACCGCGAGCATCAGCGTCGGAGTGGGCACGATCCCGATTTCGGTCACCCGGCACCCTGCGGAGAGCAGTCCCGCGACGGCGGCCCGCGCCAGCATCGGCCCCGATGTGCGGGAGTCCCGCCCCACGACGACATGGTCGCCGTCCCCCTCCTCGCGAAGGAACGACCCGTACGCCGCGGCGAGGCCCGCGAACAGCTCCGGGGTGACGCTTTCTCCCACACGGCCCCGGAAGCCGGACACGCTGACCATGAGGCCGGGCGGGAGGAGGGTGGGCA
>CAZTOF010000105.1:0-3202 GCA_964615515.1 uncultured Gemmatimonadaceae bacterium | reverse complement strand
CGTCGGGAGCGTCGGTCCTGGCGGAACGGGCCCGCCCGCCCGCGCCCGAAGGCGATGCGCCGGACGAAGACGACGATGGCGAGCGGGAGGGCGACAGCCAGGAGCCCGGTGGCGACGACAAGGCGAGCGACGACGACGAGGCGGACGGTGGCCAGGATGAGGAATCGGCCGGCGAGGCCGAAGGCGTCGAAACCGAGACCCCTCGGCCCAGGTCCGGTCCTCCGGAGTTTTCCGGCGCGCGCGGCCGGCGCCGGCGCCACGAGGGCCCGCCGATCCGGCTTCTCAACTACAAGGACGTAACCACGCTGTCCCGCTTCCTCACCGAGCAGGGGAAGATCCTGCCCAAGCGGACGACAAAGGTCACGGCGCGGTTCCAGCGCAAGCTCGGCACGGCGGTGAAGCGGGCCCGGTTCCTCGCCCTCCTTCCCTACATTCGCGACCACGGCAGCTAGGAGTCCGTGGAAAGTACCCCCCGGCATCGACGGACTGCTCAGACATGAAACTCATCCTGCGGGACACGGTCGCGAACCTCGGGCAGGCCGGCGACGTCGTGAACGTGAAGCCCGGCTATGCGCGCAACTACCTGATTCCGCAAGGTCTCGCGTACATGGCGTCCGCCGCCAACATCCAGCGGATCGAGGCGGAGGCGCGCCTCCGCGAGGAAAGGGAGCGGCGGAACTACCTGGAGGCCAACCGCCAGGCCTCGCGGCTGGGGGCGCTCGCGATCACGGTGGCCGCCAGGGCGGGGGACGAGGGGCAGCTCTTCGGGTCGGTGACCGTGCGCGACATCTGCGACAGGGTGGCCGAGGCGGGTATCGATTTCGAGCTGGATCCGCGGGCGGTGCAGCTCTCCGCGCCGATCAAGTCGGTGGGGGAACACAGGGTTCCCGTGCGGTTCGAGTCGGGGGTGGAGGTGGAGCTGCAGGTGATCGTGGAGCCCGAAGAGGATTGAGCGGCCGGACGCTCTCGAAATGACACCGGAGGTGCGCAGGGCCGTCCGCTACGCCAGGGAGCGGAAGGCCGCCGACCTCACCGTACTCGACCTCCGCCACGTCTCCACGGCGACCGACTTCTTCGTGATCGCGACCGGGCGCTCCGACATCCAGGTGCGCGCCATCGCCGAGCACATCCTCGACTCCGCCAGGCGCGACGGGAACCGGCCCGACCATGTCGAGGGCCTCAAGGAGGGCCGCTGGGTGCTTCTGGACTACATCGACTACGTCGTCCACGTCTTCCACCCGGCGGTGCGGGACTTCTACCGGCTCGAGGCGCTCTGGGGCGACGCGAAGTCGACCGTCGTCGCGGACGACTGAGGCCGTGAAGCTCAAGTCGCTCGATCTGCACGGCTTCAAGTCGTTCCCGGACCGGACCCGCATCCGGTTCCACGACGGAATCACGGCGATCGTGGGCCCGAACGGCTGCGGCAAGTCCAACATCGGCGACGCCATCCGCTGGGTCCTGGGCGAGCAGCGTCCAACGGCCGTGCGCGGCGCCAGGATGGAGGAGGTCATCTTCCAGGGCACCGTCTCGCGCGGCTCCCTCAACCGCGCGGCCGTCTCGATGGTGGTGACCAACGAGGACGGGGCGCTGCCGGTTCCCTACGGCGAGGTGGAGATCGGCCGGGCCGTCTTCAGGGAGGGGGGAAGCGAATACCGCCTCAACCGCGCCGCGTGCCGGCTGCGCGACATCGTGGACCTGTGCCGGGACACGGGCCTGGGCGCCAACGCCTACTCGATCATCGAGATCCGCATGATCGACGCCATCCTCTCGGAGCGCACCGACGAGCGCCGCTCCCTCTTCGAGGAGGCGGCCGGGATCGGCAAGTACAAGGACCGCCGCCGGGCCGCGCTCCGGCGCCTGGAGACCTCGGAGGCCGACCTCCAGCGCCTGGAGGACGTGATCGCCGAGGTGCGGAGCAAGGTCCGCTCGCTGGCGCGCCAGAAGGGGAAGGCGCAGCGGTACCGGAAGCTGCGCAAGCGGAGGCTGGATCTGGAGGTGGCGGTGGCCCGGTTCGACCTTGTGGAGCTGGACGCCCGCCTGGCCCGGGTCGACGCCGCGCTGCAGCAGGGGCGCGAGGAGGCGGCAGGCATGGCGGCGGGGCTGGCGGCGACGGAGGCCGCGCTGGAGCAGGCCAGGGTGGAGCACCTCGAGGCCGAAAAGGCGCGTGTCGAGGCGGCCGGCCGGCTGGACGCGGTCGGCACCGAACTCTCCCGGGTGGAAAGGGAGGTGGCCGTCGCGGAGGAGAGGATCGCGGGCGGGGAGCGTCGCCTCGCGCAGATCGCGGGGGAGCGCACATCGCTCGCCGGACTGCGGGCGAGGTCGGAGGACGAGGCGGTCTCGCTGAAGGAAGAGCGCGAAAAATGTCATGGCGCGTTGACAGAATGTAAAGCGGAGTTGACATCGCGGGTCGATGCGGCCGGGGAAGCACGGCAACGCATGGAGGCCGCGCGCGACGAAGTTCGGGGACTCGAGGACCGGGCGCGGGAGATCGCCCTCGAGGTCGCCCGCGCGGAAGGGGACCGGGACAGCGCCCGGCTCCAGGCGCGGGAGCTGGGACACAGGTTCGACCGCCTCTCGGCCGACTCGCGCGAGGGGGCGGGAGCCCTCCGGGAGCTGCAGTCGCAGGGTGACCTCTTCTCGGACCGCCGGGAAGCGGCCGTCAGACAGGCCGCCGAAGCCGAGCGCACATTCGATGGGGCCCGCCGCCGGGTCGGACTGGTGCGGGAGCGGCTGAACGCGGCGCGCGCCGTGGAGAGGGAGGCGCAGGCGCGCCTGTCGGCACTGGAGGCCGAGGCCGAAGCTCTGGGCCGGGCGGGAGTGTCCCGTGAGGGTGTGCTGGCCGTGGCGCGGGCGGCCCGCGAGGCCCTGCCCGGATGCGTACGCGGAATCCTGTCGGACTTCGTGCGCGTCACCGGAGCCGCGCCCCGCCTGGTGGACGACGCCCTGGGCCGTTTCGGGACGGCGCTACTCGTCGGGGACCGAAACGACGCCGACCGGGTCGTGCGCTGGTACCGCTCCGAATCCGGGCGCACGGCGGGGCTGGTGATCCTGCAGCTGGACGCGTCACCCAGACCGCCCGGGGCGCTCCCTCGCGGCGTCGCCGCGTTCGGGGAAGGGGCGCGGTGGGCCGAGGCGGTGCTGGGGGGTGCGGCGGTCGGCGCGGAGGTGCAGACGGGAGTGTCGCCCGCGGAGGGGGCGGGGC
>CAZTOF010000104.1:0-4619 GCA_964615515.1 uncultured Gemmatimonadaceae bacterium | reverse complement strand
GCACCTCTTCAAGGCGGGCGCCGAGTACAACCGGACGGGGATCACGCAGCAGTTCATCGGCTTCGCGAACGGGCGCTACATCTTCGCCACGGTCGACGGCTTCATCAACTTCGTGACCCGGGGGCCCCGCTACGTCACCTGCTCCGACGGGTCGGACAGCGCGAACGGGGAGTGCCCGGAGGGGACGGGCATCACCGGACCGGTGCTCGTGTACCTGCAGTCGGGGACGGTGCCGGGGGTGGCGCCGGAACGGCTGGGCCGGGGCGACTTCGGCATGAACGAGCTCGCGTTCTTCGTGCAGGACACCTGGAAGCCGAGCGACCGGCTCACGGTCAACCTGGGCCTGCGCTGGGAGGGGACCTGGCACCCGGAGGTGACGGTCCGGCCGGAGGACACCTTCTACGGCCCGTACCTCGACAACCCGTTCTTCCCCTCCGACGGCACCATCCCCGACGACCTCGACAACTTCCAGCCGAGATTCGGCCTGGCGTGGGACGTTTCGGGCGATGCGGGCACGGTCCTGCGGCTGAACGCCGGGGCGTACCACTCCCGCATCCCCATCCTGGTCTTCGCCCAGAGCGTCACCACCAACGGCGCCTTCCAGCAGATCTTCTTCCGCAGCAGCTTCGGGCTGCCCGGCCAGGGCCCGCCCGCGATCGGCGACCTGATCGACGGGAGCACGACGCCCCCCTTCCTTCCCGACATCCATGTCACCGCGAAGGACCTGGAGCTGCCGCGCACGTGGTCGTTCGCGGGGGAGATCGAGCGCGAGGTGACCGAAGGGATTGCCGCGAGCCTGTCCTACCAGCACGCCCGCACCGACCACCTCTTCCGCTTCGTCAACCGCAACGACGCCGCCTTCGGGTCGCGGTTCCGGCTCGGCACGCACCCGGACGGGGGCGGCATCGGCACGCTGACCTCGGCCGAGAGCTCCGCCCGCTCCCGGTACCACGCGGTCACCGGGGGCCTGCGCGGCCAGGACGCCTTCGACGGTTTGCTCACCTTCGACCTGAGCTACACGCTCTCCTTCGACAAATCCGACGACGACAACGAGCGCGACCCCTTCACCTTCCGTTACGCCGACCCGTCGAAGCTGGAGCCCGAGTACGGATGGTCGGACCGGGACCGCCGCCACAAGGCCACGGGCTACCTGGCGTTCTCGCTTCCCGGGCACGTGACGCTGGGCAACATCGTGCGGTACCTCTCGCCGTCACCCGTCTCGGAGAAGTGCGCGGATCGAGGCGCGCGGGCGGCGCAGCCGTCCGACCGGATCTGCGCCGACGGCACGATCCTTCAGCGCAACACGCTTCGGCGCGACAACGAATTCTTCACCTGGGACGTGAAGCTGTCGCGGCCGTTCGCGGTGGGGGAGGGGCGCACGGTCGAGCCGGTCTTCGAGGTCTTCAACCTGACCAACGCCGCCAACTCGCTCGACACCGCGCACGGACGGCTGCTCTTCAACTTCGACGGGACGATCCGGAGCGGCCTGGGGGACACGCGGCGGGCGCAGCTGGGGGCGCGGTTCAGGTTCTGATCCAATCGTTGGATCGTGACAGATTCCACCTATGATCTGTCCGGAAATCTGTCACGGCCGCCCGAGCTGCTCACGGTACCCCGTCGCCGGACAACGAGTTGGCAGGGTCGGCACCGGCGTAGGCCGCCCCTCAGCGCCTCCACGCCGCGGCGTCCGGGATGCCGCGACTGAAGAGGACCTCCAGGCCGGGTCCGGCCCCCAGTGCCGCGCCCACGTCCCCCTGCTCCATGTCCAGCTCGGGTACGTCGTGCAGTATTGCGCGCACCTGACCGCTGTGGGGATCACGCAGAATGACGACCGGCCGGTCGCTCCCCGCGTCCAGCGTCACAGAGCCGCCCGGACCGGTGAGGGTGATGGTGGCAAGCCTGCCCGCCCACCCGGAATGTACCGGGATGGTGAAGGCGAAGGCTGAACGCCCGTCGCCGTCGGCCACCACGGCCATGCTGAAGCTCAGGGAGAACAGCTCGGTGCCGCCTCGGGACCGCCCGGTGAGCCGGTACTCGCCCCCGGACCGCAGCGTCGAGGGCGGTGCCTCCACCAGGAACGCCGGTTCGAGGAACGGGACGCCGTCCGCCCCCGCGCCGCCCCACAGCAACAGCGACCGCGTCGGTGGCCCGGGGTTCGCATCCGCGAGGCTCAGGCGATATCGGAGCGAGTTGCTGAAGTGATAGTCGCTGATCCACCGGGGCCCGCAATATGACATCAGGTCCGGTCTGGAAGGCCGGGCCAGGCTGTCGCCACGGAACTCGTATCCCCAGACACCGATGGAGCCGTCGCGATAGGGATACGAGGGATCCGGGCCGCCCGCTCCTCCGCACGGCGCGTGATAGAGGCTCAGGTTGTGGCCCAGTTCGTGAGCCAGTATGTACCCGCGAGGTTGGGAAAAACTCGACCAGTTGGCGAGTTGTGCCACCCCTCCAGCCCCGGAGACCGGCGGCGACATCAATCCCTTGTAGTAGCCGGTTCCGCCCTCCATGGACCGGATGGCTATGGTCCGGGAGAGGAGGTTGAAGGCGTTGTTGGTCGAGCTCAACACCGGTTCGTGCGCCGTCACTTCCAGATCGCCGACCGGGAGGTAGGTATTCGTTTGCCAGAGCAGGGAGTCATCATGGGGGTCCTCGGCCATGGCCTCGACGAGGTCCACGATCGACGAATCGTGGGTGGAAGTCCACACGAACGGGATCGCCGTCAGCTCGAAGACCGGCATGTCCCGAACGTCCAGCGCCAGCCGGCCGGATTCCGGGATCCGCTTCGTCGCCAGCAGGTCCTCGTCAAGTGTGCCTTCCGGATCCACCTCGATGACCATCTCGAGCCCCGGCTCGACGACCTTCGCGGGAATCTCGGCGTTGGCCGACTTTGCGAGGTCCCCCTCGTCCACCTCGGTGGGGATCGGGGTGGACTTGCCGGGGATCTCCTGCACATGCGTCTCCTCGCCGTCAACGTAGAAACGCGCCCGTACCAGTGGAATACCCTCGTCGGTGTCGGTGTTCCCTGTCACGAATACGCGGAGAAGCGCCTTCTCCTCCGCCACCAGAGGGACCGGGAACTTCCGCGACTGCACCGCCTGGGTCAGGTACGCCGCCGGCAGGGCGGCCACGCAGGGGGAAATGCGCCGCTTGCGGATCCCGTCGAGCCAGGCCCGGACGTCAGGGTCCGCGGACGCGCAGAGCTCCGTGCCACCGGCCATGAGCACGTTGAGGTCTTGGAGAGAAATCAGTTCGGACGGAAGAGGTCCTGCCATCTCGGGGTTGTTGGAAAGAACAAGCTGCCGCAAACGGGACAGTCGGCCGAACCCGGCGGGGACCGGACCGGAGAGTGTGTTGGCCCCGAGGTCCAGGATCCTCAGGTCTGCGAGATTGCCGAGCTCGGGCGGGATGGGGCCGGAGAGCCGACTGTCGTAGGGTGCATAGCCCCCGAAGTCCAGCCTCCTCAAGTTGGCGAGGTTGCCGAGTTCGGGCGGAATCGGGCCGGAGAGGTCATTGAACCTCAGGTCCAGGACCCTCAAGTCGGCGACGTTGCCGAGTTTGGGCGGGATCGGGCCAACCAGTCCATTGTACGAGAGATCCAATTCAGTCACGTTGCCGTCTTCCGTTTCCACCCCGTGCCATTGTCCCATCGGCCTGGCGGTCAGCCAGTTGTTGCTGTTGCGCCAGTTCGCTCCGTTTGTCGCCCGGTAGAGAGCCCGCAGTGCCGCCCAGTCCCGGTGGAGCACGACAATGCGCGCACTTCCGCCGACGGCATCCGTTGTCGCCGTAATCGTGACCGCTCCGTCGCTGATGCCCTGGACGAGACCCGACCCGTCCACCGTTGCCACCGACTCGCTGTTCGACGACCAGGCGAACGCCACGCCCTCGACCACATATCCGTTCCCGTCGACCGCCTCCGCACTCAACCGAACCGTATCGGTGATCTCCAGACTATCGACGGAAGGCCGCACCCTCACCGACACGGCCGACTGCATCACCCTCACCGCCGCGGTCCCCGACACCTCGCCCGTTGTCGCCGTAATCGTCGCCGTACCGTTGGCGGCTGCCTTCAGCAGACCCGATACGAACACCTCGACGATCTCCGTGGCGCTGCTCGACCAGACCACCTCGACGCCCGGCATGACGGCGCCGTATTGATCGACCACCTCCGCACCGAGTTGCTTGGTCGCGCCCAGCGAGGCCAGTTCGACGTTGGACGGGGTTACCGTCACCGTCGTCGCCCGCGGCGGCTCGTCGCATGCGGACATCCAGCCGAAACAGGTAAGTGATGCGACAAGCATAATGGGTACTCGGCGGCGTGTCATCTTGGTAATCTCCAGGAGTGTGGGTCGGCCCGAACCTGTGGCATGGTATCGTACACATGACGATGCACAGTGGTTCCGCACGCTAGTGTCGGCTCCGGCCAAGATTGTGTGACAAGTTTGTGACTGGAACATGTACTAGTATCTGTCGCGGTCGCCCGGGCCGTTGCGGGACCCGTTGCCGGACAACGAGTTAGCAAGGCGGCCGGGGACGTGAGAGGTCTGTCAGCGCCTCCACGCCGCGGCGTCCGGGATGCCCCGGCTGAAGAGAACCTCCAGACCCGGCCCGGCCCCCAG
>CAZTOF010000103.1:0-4679 GCA_964615515.1 uncultured Gemmatimonadaceae bacterium | reverse complement strand
GCACAGGTACACCTCCGGCGTGATCGCGTGGGCGCCGGAGGACCAACCGACCGACGAACAGGTCGGCGCGGTTCTGGACGCCTTCGAGAAGACGGCGTGGGCGGGGCTCGAACCCGACCGCTACGCATGGGCGGCGGTGCTGCACCGTGAGGAGGGCGGCGGCGCCCACGTCCACGTTCTCGCCGCGCGATGCGACCTTGAGACCGGGCGAAGCCTCAACATTGCCCCTCCGGGCTGGCGGAGAACGTTCGATCCGCTCCGCGACGCCTTCAATCACGAGCACGGCTGGGGCCGTCCGGACGATCCGGCGCGGGCCAGGGTGGAGCAGCCCGGACACCGCGCCTACGTCGAGGCCGCCCAGTTACGGGCCGGGCTCCGGCTCGAAGCCTCCCCCCGCGACCTGATCCGGGACTACTTGATCCAGCGCGTCGAGCACGGCGTGGTGAAAGACCGCTTCGATGTCGTCGCCGCGCTCCGGGAGGCGGGCTTGGAAGTGCCGCGCCAAGGCAAGGACTACCTGACCGTGATGGACCCCGAGACTGGAGACCGTTGGCGGCTCAAGGGACGGCTGTACGCCTTCGACTTCCAGCCCGAACGATTCGACCGAGCGGCTGAGGAGGCGGCCGGAGAGCGGACGCAGGGAGACAGGGAAGTTGACCGTGAGCGAGCTCGCACGGCACGCCGGGAACTCGCGGCGCGCCGCGAGGAACGCGCTGCGTACCATCGGGCGCGATACGGTGGAGGCGGTCGCGCGGATGCACACGGTGCCGCTGAGGGCTTGGCCAAAGCCGCTGAACTTCGGCCTGAACCGCTCGCTCGGCATCTCCGCCGGAAGCTCGGCGACGATGCGGTGGTCGTCGAGGAGCATCAAAACCCGGATCAAGACGGTGGCCGAATTGGACTGCGAGATCGCGGAGACCCGGCGGACTCTCGCGAGAATCGAGATGGTCACTTGGAGGATCGCGCAGCCGAAGATCGAAGAAGAGCAGGCCGTGGTGCGGCCGTCGGGGACGCTGGACAAACCGCGCTGGGCTTGGCGCGAGCGGCCTGCCTGAAAGCCATCAAGAGAGTGAGGAAGCTGTATGACCGAGTTGGAGGGGCAGTTGACGGAGGCCTTGAAGAGGTTGTCCGTGCAGTCCGAGACGGAACGGCGACGGCAATCCGAACAGGTCGAAGCCTTGCGACGGCAAGTCGAGCGGCAGACCGAGGAGAACGCCACCTTGAGGCGGCGAATCGAGCGGCTCGACACGCAAGTGACAGGCTTGACCGAGTATTACGAGACATCTGGCGTCGCGAGACCGCGCGGTCGCGGCTGGTGACAAGGCCGACGACGCGCGGGCCGGACCGCGATGCCGGTCCGAGCCGCTGAGGGTGCGTCGGCGGAACCGGCGGGCGGGCCGGATTCAGGTCATCGGGATCGGCGAGAGGCTGTCCAGAAACGCCCACCCGATGTACTGGAGGACGGCCCCCAGCCATTCGAAAGCCTCCGGATGGCCGTCCAGCCCGTCCTGCAAGGCTCCCATCAGCCACGGACGGTCCGGAGGGTCGCGGAACTCCGCGAGGTCGCATCCCTCGATGAACCAGGCGGACGCCGCAACGGTCTCGCGCCATGCGCGCCGCGCGCCGTCGCCACCGCCTTCCGCCACCGCCACCGACACCGCAGGCCGCCCTTCCGGGGCAAGGATGCACGCCCGCAGGACGCGCGGGCCGTGCGGATGCGCGAGCACCTCCAGTTGCCACGCATCGTCCCGCGCCCGCAACGGCGCGGGAACGCCGAGCGCGCCCGCCCACGCGATCAGCCGTCCGTACACGGGGGTCACCTCGTCGACCACCTCGGCGCGATCCGAAAGGCAGTAGTTCCCCATGTTCGCGGTCCAGTGTTCGAACGTCACGGGTCGATTCCTCGCCAAAGTGGTCTTGAACGGTCGACTCCCCACCTCCGACCGAAGGCCCATCAACCGTAAGGTAATCTCGCGCCGCCGGGCTCAAAGGCCAGCGTCGCGCGCCGGAGAGAGACGTGGTAGGATGAACCGCCGCGCCGCTTCCCGTCCCCGCCACGATGGAGGCGGAACGGGGGACGCTTCGGCGGTTGTCCCGGTCGACGTCGAGGGCGCACCCACAGCGGTCGAGCCCACGGTTCGGTGTAATGGTTCACGTCCGTCGCCGTCCACTTCCGTCCCGTGTGTTCCGGTTCATACTTGTATATTTGACGTGATACATGCCCGAGTCTGACACGATATAAAACGTTGTGGCGCAGTCGCTTACGTTTGTCGTGGTTAGTCCCGCCCGAACTCGGCAACCTCCTGCGACTGAACTCCCTCGATATTGTCCGAAACAGGCTTACCGGTTCGATTCCGCCGGAACTCAGCCGCCTCACCAACCTCCATCGCCTGAATCTCTCAAGCAACGCGCTCTCGGGCCCGGTCCCGCCCAGTCTCATTCAACTTCGGCAACTGAGCACTCTGTACCTCGGCAACAATCCGGCAATCTGCCTTCCGGGGACCTCCGCCTTTGCAACGTGGCTGGCTGGCGTCGAACGCCGGGACGCCGACGACGTGAGCCCCTGTCACGCGAACGACGTGGCGGTCCTGAGATCCCTCTTCGAGGCCGCCGGCGGCAACGGCTGGACAAATTCGCAAGGCTGGCTGGGGGAGGGAATCCCGGACGACTGGTACGGCGTCGGCGTTGATTCCGTCGGCCGGGTCGAAGTGTTGGACCTCACGGCGAATGGACTGTCCGGGCAGCTCCCCGCGTCACTGGGTTCACTCAGCCATCTGTCCACGCTGAAGCTCGGCGGCAACGCCCTGACGGGGCGTCTGCCGCTTTCCCTCGCCGCATTGTCGCTAAGTGAGTTCCGATATGCGGACACGCAGCTTTGCGCCCCGCTGGAGGACGGGTTCCAGGCCTGGCTCAATACGATTCCGACCCACGAGGGCACCAACGCGCCGTGCACCGCGCCGGCTTCGGATCGGGAAGTGCTTGAGGTGCTGTACCATGCCATGGGCGGTCCCGACTGGACCCACAATCGCAACTGGCTCACCGACGCCCCGCTATGGGATTGGCACGGCGTCCGGTCTGACAGCGACAACCGGGTGGTCTTCCTCGGTCTATTCGACAACAACCTCACGGGCCGAATCCCGCCGCAACTGGGCGAGCTGTCCGCGCTGAATCACCTTCACCTCCATGACAACAACTTCGGTGGCTCGATCCCACCCGAACTGGGGGAGCTTGGCGCGCTGGAGAACTTGTCCCTTCGGAACAACAATCTCACCGGCTCGATCCCGGCAGAACTTGGCAAACTGACCAGGCTGCAGTACCTGGGTCTCCCGGGGAACGCGCTCTCCGGGCCGATCCCATCCGAACTCGGCAACCTCGCCAACCTGGAGTCACTGGTCCTCCGCGACAACGGTCTCTCGGGTCCGATCCCGGCCGAACTTGCCAGCTTGCCCAGCCTGACCTGGCTTGACCTCTCGGAGAACGCGCTCTCGGGCCCGATCCCGGCCGAACTGGGCGATCTTGCGGCAATTAACGAACCGCTTGGCACGAACTGCCCGAGGCGGGGGTGCGAACTCAACCTCCAGGGCAACAACCTCACCGGTTCGATCCCGCCCCAACTTGGAACCCTCGCCAGTCTCAACAGCTTCTATGCAAGCCACAACGACCTGGAAGGTCCGGTGCCGCCGGAGTGGGGGAACCTGGAGCGCTTGCGCACACTGGCCCTGAACGGCAACTCCCGGCTCTCCGGAGCTCTTCCCTCCACGTTGACACGTTTGGGGGAACTTGAGGCGCTCGTCGCCTCCGGCACGGACCTTTGCGCGCCGGCCGACCCTGAGTTCCGGCGGTGGCTGGAGGGTGTCCAGAACCGGCAGCACGTGAAGTTCTGCGACGACGGCGGACCACCGGCGGCGTATCTTGTGCAAGCGGTACAGTCGCTCGAATTCCCGGTGCCGCTGGTAGCGGGCGAAGAGGCGCTGCTACGTGTCTTCGTGACCGCAAACCGCGACAACCGCGAGTCGCTCCCTTCCGTTCGGGCCTCTTTCTACCATGACGGGACGCTTGTCCATGTCGCCGACATCTCGGGCGGGACCGGCCAGATCCCCACCGAGGTCCGGGAGGGATCGCTGGCGGCATCGGTCAATGCGGTAGTCCCCGCGGCTGTTGTGCAGCCGGGCCTCGACATGGTGGTCGAAATCGACCCGGACGGGACGCTGGACCCCGGTCTTGGGGTGACCAGGCGGATCCCCGAGACCGGACGCCTGTCCCTCGACGTTCGGGAGATGCCGCGCTTCGAACTGACGCTTGTTCCCTTCCTCTGGACCGAGGCTCCCGACTCGGCCGTTTTCGACGCGGTCGCGTCAACGGTCGCCGACCCCGAGGAATGGCTTTGGGGCCGCCGTCCGTACCTTCCCGTCGGAGACCTGATCGTCCGCGGCCACGAGCCCGTCATGAGCTCGAGCAACAATACCTCGGACCTGCTCCGCGAGACGGGCGCAATCCGCACGATGGAGGGGGGCACCGGCTACTTCATGGGCACAATGTCGCCGCCGGTAGTCGGTGCTTCCGGCCGGGCCGAGCAAGGCGGATGGAATCTGTTCTCATTGTTGCCCGGGCCCACGGCGCACGAACTCGGGCATAGCTTCAACTTGTTCCACGCTCCCTGCGGCGGCGCCGAAGCCCCG
>CAZTOF010000102.1:0-2121 GCA_964615515.1 uncultured Gemmatimonadaceae bacterium | reverse complement strand
GCGAATTGGCGTGGCTGCAACCGCTTGTCGATGCACAAAGATAACGGGTTGTGCCTCCGATTTCCAGCGAAACGGACCCGCCCCGGCGTCCGTATCTCATTGCCCGCAAACGAGTTGCGAGTTTACGGACGGAAACTATCTCGCGTTCGATCTCCCGGCGCGCCGGTTCTGAATGATCGAGATCGTGGCAAACCTGGAGTCGGATCCAGAATTCGGGCGTCGTGCCGAAATAGCGCGCGAGACGAAGCGCGGTGTCCGTCGTGATGCGGCGCCTGCCCCGGACGATGTCGTTGACACGGGGGCGGGGAATCCGCAGCTCGTGGGCGAGCCGGTAAACGCTCAGTCCCAGGGGTCGCAGAAAGTCATCCCGCAGGATCTCACCAGGGTGAACCGGAGGCAGGCGGCCGGGGCCAGCCACATCCGAGAAGTCCACGACCCCCCGGACCACATCCTGCCGACTGATGGTCATTCCGTCACCTCGTTCAGTGGTAGTCCACGATCTGCACGTCCCAGGCCTCGCCGTTCAACCAGTGGAAACAGATCCGCCACCGGTCGTTTACGCGGACGCTGTACAGACCCTGACGATCTCCATGGGCGGATGAACGCCCGAGTTCACCTCCCCGACCGCTCCAGCGACCATACCTGGATGTACTCCACCCCGAGTTCGTCGGTGGCGAGACCGAGGATGTGGTCCTCGCCGATCTCGTAGACGTCCAGCCCGGCGGGCGTCTCCACGAACCCCAGGACGCGACCCTCGGGATCGAAGACCGTCCAGACCGGACCCGCGCCCCCTTCCCCGGGGATTTCGTATTCCCGAACCCAGAGGTGGTCGACCAGGTCGGCCATCGCCGCGGCGAAGGCGGGGAAGGTTTCGGGCAGGGGTATGTCCTGGAGGTCCTCACGAAGCTGCCGCCGTCTCTCCGCCCGTTCCTCCTCGGGTCTTCGCGCGACCCGATCCTCGATTTCGGCGTCGATGTGGGCCTCGGTGGAGGCGACCAGGTCGTGGTCGCGGCGGACGATGCGCTTCAGCGTCCCGTCGAGGCCGAAGACCCTGATTTCGTAGGTGTCGTTGGGAGCAATGGCCACCAGGCCGCCCCACGCGAAGGTGGAAATGCGGTGCGCGTGCGGAATCTCGACGCTCCAGCCTGAGGACCCGCTCCAGGAACTGAACCACTCCGTTCCGGGAAAGGACCCCACGAGGGACACCATATCCCCCTCGGCGTCCCTGACCCGGTAGGTCTCTTCGGTACGGCTCAGGCCGTCGGAGAGGCCGCCGCGGGACACCCAATCGGAGCTAAGGATCGCGCCAACCGGCAGGACGGCCTCGACCCGAAAGAACGACTCGCCTCGCAGCAGGGTGAAAGCACGCCCGACGTTGCCATCGGAGTCGAGGACGGACAGGTGGCGGGTGCGCGAATACAGGGCAAGCAGCGAATCCCCGCGCCATCGATGTACCTGGGTGAGAGCGACGAACTCGCCGGGTCCTTCTCCACGGCGTCCCCATGTGGCCACATGGGTTCCCGACGCATCGAAGACGCGCAGTTCGTCTGACCCCGTGTTCGCCACGACGATGCGGCCATCGGACATGGTGAACGCGTCGCTGGCCCTGTGGAGCATGTATGGGCCCTCTCCCTCCCGGGCGCCGATGGAGACCTCCGGTTCCGTGCCGACCAGCCAATCGAGCCTGGACCCGGTGGGTGGCCGGGGGTTCTCGATGATTCGGACTTCGGCGCTGTCGCGTACGGTGGCTTCCAGAGCGGCAGAGTCGCCGTTGGGGGATGGGGGGTCGCCGCATGCGTTGGCGGCGGTGGCAAGGACAACGCCGGCCAGCTGAAGCGGCAGCGTCAACCGGGTACCGGAACCCTCACTTCCCGATCCGGTACAGGTGGACATAGTGGACATCGAGATCGTCACTGAGCTGCGCGAGGATGAAGTCGCTCCCGATCTGCAGCACCGAGAGCTTCGCGGGCACTTCGACGATTCCAAGGTACCGGCCGTCCTTCGCGAAGACAAAGAAGTCGGTCATGTCGTCGGGCGCACCGTAACGCCGCTGACCCGCCCAGATGTTTCCTTCCGGGTCGACATGGAGCCACTCGAATGTGGGGAGGTGGGGGGGATAGT
>CAZTOF010000101.1:0-1652 GCA_964615515.1 uncultured Gemmatimonadaceae bacterium | reverse complement strand
CTTTCCGTAGCTCCGGGGCGGGCCACTCTCGCCGCGTTGGGCGATACCGTTCGTCTGATCGGCGAAGTGCGGGACCAGAACGGTCAGGTCATGACCGGCGCGACCATCGCGTGGTCGAGCAGCGACGCCTCCGTGGCCGGTGTGGACGGATCGGGTCTGGTGAAGGCCGTCGGCAACGGCGAGGCGACGATCACCGCCGCCTCGGGGACCGTGTCCGCGACCGCGGCTGTCACCGTGGAACAGGTGGCCGCGTCCCTCACCATCTCTCCGGCTCTCGCGTCGCTCAGCATCGGCGACACCGCGACGTTCACGGCGGAGGCGGCGGACGCCAACGGGCATGAAGTCGGTGACGCGACCGTGGTTTGGGCGAGCAGCGATCCCGTGGTCGCGACGGTGGACGCCGACGGCCGCGTGACCGCGGTGGGAGAGGGCGAAGCCCGGATCACGGCATCCGCGGACACGGTGACCTCGACCGCACTCGTCACGGTAACGGGGACGGCCCGCATCATCGTCACGCGTCTGGACACGGCCATCGTGGTCCCGGTCTCCGCCTCGGGCCAGAGTTGGAGCTACGGAGTGACGGAGTCCCGCTGGCTGCCTGAAATGCCGGTAGCCGACGTGAGCCGCCGTGAAGATCCGCCCGGGGTCGTGGTCAGGGTCATGGGTCCGGGCTGGGTGCGGATCGATCCGTCCGTTGCGGGCAGGCGCGTGGCGGGGGTGCGCGTAGAGGTGGCGCCGGAACGTCCATTCGTGGTTTCCCTGACGCAGGAAGAGTGGCCGGCCAACGACATCGTCACGGCGACGGGTTATGCGGTGGACCGCATACCGCTGCCGACATTCCGGGTTGGCGGCGAGCCGGCGCTCGAGGCGTTCGGAGACAGCGCCGAAATGCGCTTCACGCCGTCGCCGCTGAACCAGGGCGAGTGTTCGGGCAACCCCGTGGGCGAAGGGCCGGTCGAGATTCGGGATGTCGAGGCCCCGGGCCCGGCCGTGGTCGGGAGACTGGCCGGGCCGGTCGCCGCGCTCGATCCGGGCGAGTCCTTCCGGCTCGGCGGGCCGGACTCGTGCCTGCGCCTCTGGGCCCGGCCGGGCGCCGCCTATGTGCTGGCCGGCGTCGAGCGCAGCGCCATCGACGCGTCGCGGCACAACCCCAGCCCCATGCAATACGGCGGAGGCGCTCCTTACGTGATCGAGGTGACCGACCGCACGGTGCAGCCGTCCGCCGCGCGTGTCCAACTCGCGCGCCAGGTGGGCCGGGTGGCGGCACAGGAGGCCCCGGAGCGGCATCCCGCGCCGCCGAGGCTCCATCCGAGCGCCTATTCCGCGCGGACCTTGGAGGGATTGGACACGAAGACGGACGAGTGGAAGGTGGGCGACGAGTTCGAGTGGTACACGAACGACGAGCGCGAAGGAGTCTTCCGGGTGGTCGAACTCTATCCTCCCAACGTGGTGTTCGCCGTGTTCAAGGAGGATCTGGATTCGATTTGGACCGATGCGCGGGCCGCCGAATTCGACGAGATCATGAACTGGCTGGGGTCGGAGACGGTCCAGAACCTCTACAAGACGGTGTTCGGGCCGCGCCCGCCGATCACCAACACGAAGAACGAACAGATGGTGGTCATGTACAACGCGGGCAGCGACGACCACAGCAC
>CAZTOF010000100.1:0-4351 GCA_964615515.1 uncultured Gemmatimonadaceae bacterium | reverse complement strand
TGAAGCTGAACGACGCATCCATTATCTTCACCCCCGACGTGATGGCTGGTAAGTGTTCGTGATTCATCTAACACATTGAATCTAAAACACTTACCGCCTCACGTCGCCCCGCTTCCCACCCCCTCGTGAATAAGGCGGGTTGATTGGTCCAGGCGGACGTATTGCATCTTCTATTTTATTCTGGTCACTCTTTTCTTCGACTGTTATACAGAAAACTTCATTGGCCAAGGAATAGAGTTGGGGCAGTCGCCGACGAATGTGGGCGAACTCTCCAACCCAGCGGATGGATTTCGCTACATCCGACAGACGAGTGACGACAAGTCCCGACTGGGAGACAAATTGGGGAAGCTCATTTGGGCTGAAAAGATGGATTTCTTGGACTGGTTTGCGCCCGGCGACGGGACGCGGTAGTAGCGGATGAGATGGGGGCACATGTTGAGGCTCGTGACGCAAACCGGTGCGGCAAGGTCAGGCGTCGGGGGAGGTGTGTCTTCCTTGGGCAACGGCTTACGGAGTGTGCCGCCCCCGGATTGCGTACGGTCCCTTGCCGCCGGGCCGCTAGCCGTTCGTTTCCGGAGGAGCGGTATGGTCGCCGCATTGGCGATCGCTCTCGGGCTGACCGCTGTCTCCTGTACCACGGAACCGCAAGATCTTTCGTCTCTCACGGGCGAGTGGTTTTCGCTGAACGACTTTTGGGAACCGTCCCTGACCCTGGATCTCCTGGAGGGCGCCGCTGGAATACTCGCCGGAACCGGTGTCATTGCCCATGGCGCCTGGCAGGCGGAAGGGGTGGCCGACGGAGCGTACACGCACCGCGAAGTACGAATCACCCTTGCGGGACCCGGTCACCTCGGGCTCGGTAGCTACACGGGCACGCGGGTGGACGACAACTTGATCGATGGCTACTTCGAGGGCGGTATCGGTAGCCAAGGCGGTGCGATGCGAATGAAGAGGCTGTCCCAACGGTTGTTGGAGGTTGCGGTGGCTCCCGGGCGATTCATGCTACGACGCGACCCGTTTTCTCACCTAATCGGGGTGGTGAACTCGTCCAGGTGTGCCTTGAGGATCCAGAGATCTCGGCAGCCAATGATCCTGCGCAAGTTCTGGTCGGCGTCCACGAACGAGGCCGCCACCCAGCCCACGACCGTCGAGCCATTTCGCCAGTGGGTGACGACCCGGCGCATGTGGAGTTTAGCTATAGCTATGTTGCAGTCCATCGACGGTCGATATCCGCTTGGCCGAGACCAGGGGAGATCCGCAGCCGTAAGGTGTTCCAGACTGTCACCACGAGGCCACACGCCGCCGATCAAGGAGGAAGGACCGTGGGTGGTTGCACTGTTTCTTTCATCTTCTCACTAGTCTTTAGCCCAGCGGCTGTGATTGGCTCGCCCGGTGGCCTTGCTGAGCCGGGCAGTGACAGCGCGACCATTGAGTTGGGAGCGGCTGTTTCCTTGCTCAGCCTCGAAAAAGTGGACGGAAACAGCTATTGTGGCTATGCACTCAGGCTCGGCTATCGCTGGAAAGACTACTTGTTGTTGGAGGGCGAATACGATCATTACGTGGACATCGATGAGCGCCATGCTCAATCCCTCTTCCTGGCTGGCCCCCGGGTCGGCTTCCGTAAGGGAGGACTCGGCACCTTCATCAAGTTACAACCCGGGATGCTCCGAGCTGCCAAGAACTACTCTGTCACCAGGTCCAGGTTTGCGCTCTCTGCGGGCGGCGTGTTGGAAGCATACGGGAAACTGCACCAACACGTCAGATTCGATGTGGGCTATCTGGTCATCTGGTCCGGGGATGCCACTTTCAGGCACCCTCACGTCAGCATAGGACTCGGCTTCCGCTTGTAGCGCCACACTGGAGTTGCCCCGCTATTGACGGACACCTTTTCATTGGGGTCCAACCCAAGGAGGTGAGTCATTGCGAGAAGAAGACGAGGGTGGTAATCCGCCCCGAGTTACAAGGGCACCTCGAAAAATAGCTTTTCGAGCATGTGCAGCGACAACCTGGAGAGGGTTTACAAGACGAGCTTCCGGTGCGATACTGCATAAGGTATTCTGACGGCTAGGAACGACAATCGGAGACCGGGAGAAGACAAGTGGCACAAGCGCGCGATGGCAGACAACTGAGTTTTGGGGATGTGGCGGCCGAAGGCAGACGCCGGAAGCTGGAGGAACAAGCGGGGCAGGCATCTGGCGATGATCGGGAATGTGGTCCCGTGGGAGGAGTTCCGGCCCGTGCTCGAAGCGGTCTGGCGGAAGGCCGAAGGCGAGCGCAAATCCGCGGCGGGCCGCAAGGCGTGGGACGCCGTGCTGATGTTTAAGGCGATTTGTCCTGGGCGCGCTTTACAATCTGTCGGACGAGGCGCTCGAGCACGAGATGGGCGACCGGCTGACCTTCATGCGGTTCCTGGGCCTGGGACTCGAGGACCGGATTCGGGACGCTACGACCGTGTGGCTGTACCGGGAGCGCCTGGCGAGGGCGGGGGTCGTGGAGAAGCTGTTCGGGGTGTTCGACGCCTTCCTGCGGGAGCGGGGCTACCAGGCGATGGGGGGACAGATCATCGAAGCCTCGATCGTGTCGGTGCCGACACAGCGCAAGAGCAAGGAGGAGAACGCCGGGATCAAGGCGGGCGATGTTCCGGCGGGGTAACCGTTCCGTCAACCCGTGGCGAGCGAGCGTCGTCGGAACTTGCGGGGGGGGGGACTGATAACGCGATCCGGTATGCACTATCGTCGGTGGCATGGCGATAGCGGGCGCGAACGGACAAGGGGGCGTGGCTCTGGCCGAGGGGCCGGGAGAGCTTGGGCCGGTGTCCGGTGCCGGTCCTGACTGGTGGTCGCTGTACGAGTGTGAGCGTGAGCGGGCGGAGGCGGTCGAGGTGCGGGCCGAGGAGCTGCGGTGGGCGGAGGTGCGGGCGCGTTGCAATGCGGGGTATTTGGAAGTCGCGGTGGGAGGCATCGAGGCGGAGGCTGAGGGGGGTGGTCGCGGGGAAGCGCAGCACGGCGATGGCGCTGCGGATGGAGGTGGAGCGTCTGCGCAGGAAGGGCCGAGCGCTGGAGAAGGCGCTCGATCCCCGCGGGGCCGAGGTGCGGACGTTGACGCGGCGGATCAAACGCCTGGAAGGCCGGTCGGGGGAGCATCGCGAGTCGCCGAAGGGGAGGTCCAGCGGCGGAAGCGAACGGCGGGAGCGGCCGCGCTCGAAGCGGCCGCGGGGCCGGCAGCCCGGGGCGCCGGGCCATGGCCGCACCGAGCGGCCGCTGCTCGAGGAACGCACCGAGGAACGCGATCCGCCGCCGGATGCGCGGGTGTGCGGGGACTGCGGAAGCCCGTACGCGGCCAACGGCGCGGAGGAGTCGTCGCTCGTCGAGATCGAGGTCCGGGCGCACCGGCGGGTGATCCGGCGCCGGCGCTGGCGGCGGACCTGCGGGTGCGCGTCGTCGCCGCCCGAGGTGAAGGCGTCCCCCGTGCCGCGGCTGTTCGCCCGCACGCCGTACGGAACGAGCGTCTGGGCGCGCTTCCTGTTCGAGCGCTACGCGTGCCTGCGCCCGCTGCACCGGGTCTCGGCGTGGCTGTCGGACCACGGGCTGCCGGTCTCGCCGGGTACGCTCGCCGACAGCGCGCACCGCTTCGGGCCGATGTTCGAGCCACTGTACGCGGCGATCATCGCACACCAGAACGCCTCGGAGCTTCGTCACGCCGACGAGACCAGCCGGCGCGTCCGAAAGCTTCGCGACGGCGACGGACCGCGGTACGCGTGGCTGTGGATCTCGGCATCGGGCGACTCGGTCCGGTTCCACGTCGATCCGTCGCGAAGCGCCGAGGCGGCCGCGAAGCTGTTCGACGAGGCGATGCGCCCGGCGGTCCTGGTGTGCGACCGCTACAGCAGCTACAAGAAGCTCGCGCGGGTTCTCGGGGACCGCGTCACGCTCTCGTTCTGCTGGGCGCACATGGGCAGGCACTTCTTCGGGTGCGAGGCCGGGCAGGCCGGCTGGCGCGACGAGTGGCCCGATCGGATCGCCGCCGTCCACCGCCTGCACGAGGCGCGGCTGGCCGCCCACGACCCCGTCCTCGACCTCGAGCGCCAGTCGCCTGAGTTCGACGCGGCGCACGACGCGCTTGGCGAGGCGCTCGGCGACCTGTTCGCGACCGCCGGGAGCCGGCTCGCCCGCCTGCCGCCGGATGCGAAGGAGGCAGCGCCGCTGGCTCGACGAATGGCTGGCGGCCTGCGCCGAGTGCGGCGGCCGCCCGCCGGACGACCTGTCGCCCTGGCTGCCGTGGTCGATGGACGCCGGACGCAGAAGCGACATGGCGGCGCCCGCATGAGCGGCCGCACCGAGTGCCGCTACCA
>CAZTOF010000099.1:0-2778 GCA_964615515.1 uncultured Gemmatimonadaceae bacterium | reverse complement strand
GGACAGGACGCCGTTGCATGCGGCGGCGAGGGGGAATCCGGCCGTGTTCATGATTCTGCTCAAAGCGGGTGCCGATCCGGCCGCCCTCGACGGATATGGGAAGACTCCGATGGACTATGCCAGGGAGAGCAGGGCGCTCAGGGAGCTGGAGGCGGTGAAGCGCTTCGGGCGTTGACGGGGTGCCGGGTCGCGGCGCATTCTTCGGAGTGGCGGGGCCTCGGGCGGGTACGCTACCCCTTCCTGCTCGTGAAGTCTTGCCAGCCTTGCCCACCGCCCCCTTTGCCAGCGCGGATTCGTCCGCGTGCCGCGGGAGGACACGATGACGGAATCCGGTCGCCTGTGCTGTCTGGCGGTTGCCGGGTGGTCCGTGTTCGCTCGGCCCGCCTTCGCGCAGGAGATCTGCGGGGGCTGGGGGGAGGTGAGCGCGGACGAGTACTGGGATGCCGCCCACTTCTTCGAGTCGGCTACGGCCGACACCGTCATGGCCTGTATCCGCGCCGGAATGGACGTGCACGTCCGGGATGAGTACGGTGCGACTCCCATGCACAAGGCGGCCTGGCGCAGCCCCTATCCCGCCGTGATCACCGCGCTTCTGGCTGCCGGTGCGGACATCAACGCACGGGACGAGGACGGTGACACGCCGCTCCACCATGCCGCGGGGTCCAACCGGAACCCGGTAATCCTCAACACGCTGATCGAGAACGGGGCCGAGGTCAATGCTCCGAACCACGACGGCGACACCCCACTGCATGAGGAGGCCGGGTCGGGCATTCCGGCCAACATCCGCATCCTGCTGGAGGCCGGGGCCGAAGTGAATGCGCCAAACCGGGAAGGGGAGACGCCGCTCCACCGCTCGGTAGCCCGGGACAAGCCCGCCAACGTGTCCGCGCTGCTGGAAGGCGGTGCGGACGTGCAAGCGGGAGACAAGTACGGCGATACGCCCCTGCACAAGGCAATGCAGCCCGACCCGTACTATTCCGTGGAGTACGATTTCAACGACAGGAGGCGGCCTCTCCGGCTGCCCTCTGACACGGCGATCATCACAGCTCTGGTGGGTGCCGGAGCGGACCTCGACGCCAGGAACGGAATGGGCCGGACACCTCTCTACATGGCATGGGAGCGGGACAACCGGCTGCTGGTCGACAGACTGCTGGAACTGGGTGCGGACCCGGAGGTGCCCGACAACTGGGGCCGGATACCCGGTTCGCCTGTTTGCTACTGGAGTGATCCGTTCGTGTTTAGTGAACCTCCGCTCGAGAGTGTGGTCGGATGCCTGGAGGCCGGCGCCGATCCGAACGCGATCACCGAATACGGCCGGGGTGGTTTGACCTTGTTGGAGCGTGTCGTACGCCGGCGGGGACCGAGGGACGCTCCTTCGGACGCCCCCGCGATGGTTGCGGGGCTCGTGGAGGCCGGCGCGGACGTCAATGGCCTGGGCTGGAACAGCCGGGGCGGCACACCCCTGCATACCGCGGCCGGATCGAACCGGATCGACATCGCGGTCGCGCTGCTGAACGCCGGGGCGGATGCGACCCGGCGCGACGGATCGGGCGGAACGGTGCTGCACAGCGCGGCGCGTTCGAGTGGAGACCCACTGGCCCTGATGTCGTTGCTCATCGACGCAGGAGCGGAACTGAACGCCCTCGACGACGATGGCCGTGCCGCCCTGCACATCGCGCTGGAGAGGGACCGGCCGGTGGCCTTCGGGCGGCTCCTGGAGCTGGGCGCCGACCCGGACGCGGGCGTACCGGTCGATCCCGTGAACTGCGAGAGATGGAACACCGCGTTGTTCTTCCGGCGTGCCGATGCTGCGACCGTGGCGGGCTGCATCGGGGAGGGATTGGAGGTCGGTGCCAGATCCGGCCGCTGGGGCGGGAACCTCCCGCCCGGCTCATCGCCACTCCACTTCGCGGCGGCATGGGCCCGCGACCCGGCGGTCATATCGGTGCTGATCGATGCCGGCGCGGATATCGCCGCGCGCGACGAGATCGACCAAACCCCCCTGCATCGGGCCGCCGGAGAGGGTGAAGTCGCCGTTGTCGAGGCCCTGTTGGCGGCCGGGGCGGATGTCGAAGCATGGACGCGCCACCCCGACGGCCACGGCCGGTTGGAGAACTACACGCCGCTGCACGCAGCCTCGGGAGGAAACGAGGATCCGGCGGTGGTTGCTGCGCTCCTCGAGGCGGGGGCCGATGTCAACGCACGCGGCACCAGCGACAGAACACCTCTGCATCGGGCGGCGGCGGGGAATGGGAATCCGGCCGTCATCGCTCTCCTCCTCCGGGCCGGCGCCGATGTGAACGCACGTGCCGGGGGCGGACGGACCCCCTTGCACGAGGCCGGCGCCCGGAACGGGAATCCCCGTGTCATCGCCGCATTGGTGGAAGGTGGGGCGGATGTCCACTCCTGGGGTGGTGATGCGGACGCAATTCGTTGGGGCCACAGCGGGTTGGTCGGCCCGGGCAACGCGAACATCTGGACGCCCCTGCACGAGGCGGCGGCGCAGAACGGCAATCCGGCCGTCGTGACCGCTCTGATCGAGGTCGGGGCGGATGTGAACATGATCGGCGAAGCCGGGATGACGCCCCTGTGCCTGGCGACGATAACCAACGAAAACCCGGCCATTCTGGAGGCACTGGTCAGGGGTGGGGCGGACGTCAACGAGATCTATCCATGGGGCGGGACGCCCTTGCACAGCGCGGCCAGCGGGAATCCCGCCGTCTTTCCACGTCTTCTGGAACTCGGCGCCGATCCGACCGCGCGCGACAAGCAAGGCAG
>CAZTOF010000098.1:0-1944 GCA_964615515.1 uncultured Gemmatimonadaceae bacterium | reverse complement strand
AGAGGTCTGGATCAACCCCCCGCTCCCCGTCAGCGCAGTTGACGACGAGGACGGGGCGCAGCACGATGTCGGGGGCGCCGGAAAGGACGGGTCGCTAAACTGATTCCGCAATGTGTCTCTCAACCGTTGACAGCTTCCGAAACCGGAACCGCCATCGCCGGGGCTGAGCATCGTACCGGCCACGCCGATCAGCACGGTCGTTGCCATGAAGAGCAGCACGAGTCCGGCGAGCACGACGACCTTCCCGGCGAAGAACCTTTCCTTGCTGAGCCCGTCGATCACGTTCTGGCGGGCGGTGCGCCAAGTGAACTCGGGTGCGAACAACAGGATCATCAGCACGCCGACGAACAAGGGTCCCACCCCGGTGGCGGTGCCCAGAATGTCCGGCCAGCTTTCGGGAAGTGCGTAGACCGCGCTCGGATTCCTGTGGGCGTTGCGGACCCTTTCGATTGCGGGAAGCGTGGTGAACGCGGCGAATGCGGCCACGGCCACCCAGAAGGCCCGCCGCTTGACCGTCTTGAGCCATTCGATTCGCAGAAGCACGCCCAGGATCTTCAAGAAGCAATCTCCCTCATCGAATCCACCGCCCCCTGAGTGACCTCGATGAACACCTCCTCCAAGCTCGGTCGATAGGATGCCAGATGGGACAGGTAGATTCCTCGACCCGCCAAGTAGCGCGTCACGCTCGCGAAGTCGTCCACGCGAAGCGCAGCGACGACGCCGTCGCCGGTCCGGCGCACCGATGTAGCGTCCGGATACGATTCCATCGCGCCCGCGAGGGCTTCCATTTCCTTCGCGCGCAGCAACACGGCGCTCCCTTCGCCCACCACGTCAGCCACCGCGCCCCAAGTGACGATCCGCCCCTTGCGAATGATCGCGACATGCGAGCAGGTGCGCTCGACCTCGGCGAGCAGGTGGCTCGACAGGAAGATCGTCTTGCCGCGGTCCGCAAGGATGCCGATGATCTCGCGGATCTCCCGGATTCCCTGTGGATCGAGCCCGTTGGCGGGTTCGTCCAGGATGATCAGTTCGGGGTCGTTCAGCATGGTGGCGGCGAGCGCCAGCCGCTGCTTCATGCCGAGCGAATAGGTCCTGAAGCGGTGCTTGGCGCGGTCGGACAGGCCGACCAGTTCCAGGCACTCCTCGATCCGTGGTTTGCCCACTCCCTTGACCCCGGCGGCAATATGCAGGTTGTCGCGGCCGCTCATGTACGGGTAGAAGTTGGGCGTCTCCAGTGTCGCGCCCACGCGGGAACGCGCTGCCATGAGGCTCCCGGGGCTCGAAGCGCCGAACAGACTGAAGCTGCCGTGCGTCGGCTTGATGGTGCCCACGATCATCCCGATGGTGGTCGTCTTGCCGCTTCCGTTGGGACCGAGAAAGCCGAACACCTGGCCCTTCTCGACAACGAAGGAGATCCGGTCCACGGCCAGCACCGACTTCGCCGCGCGATTCCCGTAGCGTTTGGTCAGGTCGAAGGTCTGGATCGCGTGCATGCCACAGGGAATTGGTCTGGTGCGTCGGTCTGATTAGGCCATCCGCGGCCTCGGCGTCCGCCCGCTCCAGCGGGGCTGGCCGGGTGTCGTCTGCCCGTCAGACGAAGGAACGTCACGGCGGCAAGCGCGTCAAGTGGACCGTCTGGGACCGTTCTGGAGCGTCCAACGCCGTCTTGGGGGGAATCTCCCGCCAATGACGCTGCGGGTTTCTCCCGCCAAAAACTCCGGGATTTCCCTCTAGGAGCGCTCAGAAGCATCTCCCATCTTGGAATCGCATACTCGGTGCCCTTCATGGAGCCGCTTGGGGGCATTGGAGTTGCCCCGCTATGGCGGACACCTTTCCATTTGGGTGAACCAAAGGAGGTGAGCCATGGCTGGAAGAA
This sequence comes from uncultured Gemmatimonadaceae bacterium, assembly GCA_964615515.1. Classification (GTDB taxonomy): domain Bacteria; phylum Gemmatimonadota; class Gemmatimonadetes; order Longimicrobiales; family Gaopeijiaceae; genus Bin94. The sequence goes on along the minus strand of CAZTOF010000098.1, from coordinate 68 downwards.
GGCGAGGGCGGTATCCGCCCGAGTTCAAGGAGCGGATCGTCGAGCTGGCGAGGGCGGGTCGTAGTCCG
>CAZTOF010000097.1:0-5410 GCA_964615515.1 uncultured Gemmatimonadaceae bacterium | reverse complement strand
GGGCGGGGGTGTCGGTCGTGAGAGACGAGGGGGAGCTGCTCGCGCGCCTCGCCGAAACGGGGGCGAGGCTGATCGTGCAGGAGTACGTGCCGGGCGAGGAGCTGGGCGTCTTCCACTACCGCATTCCGGGCGAGGATCGCGGCCGCATCTTCGGCATCACCGGCAAGCGTCAGCCGGCGGTGACGGGGGACGGGCGGCGGTCCATCGACGACCTAGTCCTCGACCACCCCCGGCTCCGCTGCCGGCGGCGGGTCTTCGCGCGCAGCCTGGGAGCCGGGATGGACCGGGTTCCGGCCGCGGGCGAAACGGTCATCCTCGACGAGCGGGGGAACCACTGTCACGGCTGCGAGTTCACGGACGGCGGCCATCTGGAGACCCCCGCGCTCGCGGCCGCCATCGACCGGATGAGCCGCGGCATTGACGGGTTCTTCTTCGGGCGCTACGACATCCGGGGACCCACGATGGAGGACATCCAGGCCGGGCGCTTCAAGGTGATCGAACTCAACGGAGTCTCTTCGGAGGCGACGGACATCTACGACCCGCGGAACACGTTGCGCTCCGCATACGCCACGCTCTTCCGCCAGTGGGAGCTGGCCTTCCGGATCGGGGCGGCCAACCGCGCCCGAGGAGCCGGGGCGACACCGGCAATGGCGCTGCTAGGACGCCTGCTGCGGCACTTCCGGCCCTCGGGCGCCCGCTGGGATCCCCGGTCCCGTGGGACCCCACACACACATCGGGACACACACACACACAGGACCGCAAACAGGCATCGGGCCACGCACACGCCCCGGGCGCCGGAGACCTCCGGATCCCCGAGGAAACCGGCTCTCACAAGCCGGAGCCCGGAGCGGTAGCCTATGGCCTGGATCAGGCAGATCCCCCACGACGAAGCGACCGGGCTGCTCCGCCGGGAACTCGACGCCGCAGTCGGGCGCGCGGGCAGGGTGTGGAACATCGTGCAGGTGATGAGTCTGAACGCTCCCGTACTCAAGTCGGCGATGGCCCAATACGCCGCCGTCATGTTCGGCCCTTCCCCCCTTTCGCGCTTTCAGCGGGAGCTGCTCGCAACGGTCGTCTCGGCCGAGCTGCGATGCTTCTACTGAACGCAGGCGCACGCGCATGACCTCCGGGCCGAGGTCGAGGCAATGGGGATGGGCGGAGAGGCGGGCGACGCGCTCGTGCATCGGATCGTGGCCGACTGGAGGAGCGCCCACCTGTCCCCCACCGACCTGGCCCTGTGCGAGTTCGCGGCCCGGCTCTCACACAAGGAATCGCGCATGTCCCCAGCCGACCTCGACCGCCTGCGCGCCGCCGGCCTGGACGACCGCGCGATCCACGACGCCACCCAGGTGATCGCCTTCTTCAACTACATCACGCGAATCGCCGACGCCCTGGGCGTGGAGCCGGAGGAGTTCATCGACGAGTGGGGGCGCGTGGAGTGACGTGCCCAGGAGCCCGTGGACGGAGTCCCGGCAGGCATCGGGCACCCCCCGAACCCCCCCGGGGTCTGGACGCGCACACCTTTTTCACCATACTTTGCTGGCCGTCCCGTGCACGGGAGGGTCCGTGGCGCACGAATCACCAAGGAGCTGAGCGGAAATGACAGGACAGGGCGGAAAGCGGATCAGGGTCACCCTGCGGTGGCTGCAGGTTCTCGACAAGCTGGAACCCTTCTACAAGGAGAAGGGCGAGTTCGTATTCCGGGCGAAGGTCTCCACCGACAACCACGGGGGCAAGGTCCAGGAGACGCGGATGCCCGCGCAGGGGCACTACTCCATCTCGGACCGCCCCCGCTGGAATCGGCTGAAGGATCTCGACAAGGTGCTCTTCGAGGGCGAAGTGACCGACCACCTGGCGATCGAACTCCGTGGCGAGGAACTCGACCAGCTCAGCGCCAACGACCAGCTGGACACCTATCGCCGCACCTTCACGGGCCCGATCGAGGACCACATCGCCCTGATCCAGCCGGGCGACGAAGGCTCCGACGACCCGGAGAACATGTCCAACTGGCGGATCGGCTACGAAATCGAAGCCGTCTGACACTCCCGGGAGCCCGTTGAGACAATCCCACGGCTCCCGGTGCCGGTGCTCGCCCGGATTTGTGCACGGACACCCGGACCACGGGCCGGGGTGGCCCGAAAGTGCGGCCGGCCCACGCCGGCAACCACCGGCCGGTGACCGGAGCGGCGAGCGTCCGGCGGCTCAGGCCAGGGAAGCCGCCACCCGCCGGATCTGCTCCACCATCGAGTAGAAGCCGTTGCGCCGGTTTGGGCTGAGCGCCTCTCCCAGCTTCAGCCGTTCGAAGATGTCGGACAGGTCCACCGCCAGGGCCGTTTCGGGTGGCTGGCCGTTGTAGATCCCGGCCAGAATGGCGAAGAGTCCCTTGACGATCACGGACTCGGAATCACCCAGGAAGCGCAGCACCGGGGGCTCACCGTCTTCCAGCCCTCCGGCGAGCCAGGCCGGGCTCATGCAGCCGCGCACCCGGTTTTCCTCCGTCCTCAGTTCCGGGGGCATCGAGGGCAGGCGCCGCCCCAGCTGAATGATGTACTGGTAGCGCAGCGTCCGGTCGGCCAGGCTGCCCAGTCTCTTTTCCAGCTCCTCGACGGTCAATCCGGGATCCCCTCCCCCCTCTTGCGGATTACCGAACAAATACCGAAATTGCGATATGCCTTCTCGACTCCCCGGGATCCGGTTCCCTCGCCGAGCCGCGGCGGAAACCCCCGCATGGGCCCGGCCGCCGATCAGGGGTCGCGCTGTATCCTACGATCCGCCGAACCGTTTCGAAACGGTCTGTTCGGAGATGGACCCGACGGAAGCGGACGATGCCGCGCCGCGGACCGAGTTCCTGCCCGACGCAACGCGCACGATCGTGGCCAGAAACCGGAGTCCGGACATCCACTTCGGTGCCTCGGTCAACCCCTACCGGGGGTGCGAGCACGGGTGCGTCTACTGCTACGCCCGCCCGACGCACGAGTACCTGGGATTCTCGTCGGGGCTCGACTTCGAGCGGAGGATCCTGGTCAAGCACACGGCCCCTCGACTCCTCAGGGAGGCGCTGTCCGCCCCTTCCTGGCGGCCGCAGGTGATCGGCATCTCCGGCGTCACCGACGCCTACCAGCCGGTGGAGCGGCGCCTCCGGCTCACGCGGGGCTGTCTGAAGGTGCTCAGGGACTTCAGGAATCCGGTCCAGATCGTGACCAAGAACCACCTCGTCACCCGCGACATCGACATCCTGGCCGAGCTGGCGGAGCACCACTGCGTCCGGGTCACGGTGTCGGTGACCACGCTGCGCAACGAACTCCAGCGCGTCATGGAGCCTCGGACCTCCGTTCCGGGCCGGCGGCTGGCGGCGATACGGCAGCTCTCGTCCGCCGGCATCCCCGTGGGGGTGTTCGTGGCGCCGCTGATCCCGGGGCTCACCGACGAGGAGATGCCGGCGATCGTGGCCGCGGCAGCCCAGGCGGGCGCGCGGTTCGCGGCGTTTCTCCTGTTGCGGCTGCCCCACGGGGTGGCGGACCACTTCGTCCACTGGCTGGAGGCCCACTTCCCCGACCGCAGGGAGAAGGTGCTCGGCAGGATCCGCGAGGTTCGGGGCGGCAAGTTGAACGAGAGCGGCTTCCATGACCGGTTCCGCGGGCACGGCGAGTATGCGGGCCAGCTGGAGGGGCTGTTCAGGGCGGCGGTGCGCAGGGCCGGACTCGAAGGAGAACCCCCCCCGCTCTCCACCGCCGCCTTTCGCCGCGACGGCGGGGCGCAATCGGATCTGTTCGCGGACTGAAACGCCAGCTACATGCGGCTCAGCATGTAGGCGTAGGCCGCCACCGCCTCCACCTGGGCGTCGGTCAGCGGCATCCCCGCTCGGGGGAGCATCGCGCCGGGATACTCAAGGGGCTCCGGAACCCCGGTCTTCACGAGCTCCACGATCGAGAGGTACTCGCCGTCGACGTTGATCCACTCGTCGTCGGTGAGGTCGGGGGCGAGCGGGCCCCCGGTGCCGTCCAGGTGGCAGGTGTGGCAGATCCCGCCGCCGCTGAAGAGGTCCCTGCCTTCCTCCACCATGGCCACCGTGACGCCTTCGGGAAGGAGGCTCTCGTCGATCGTCAAAGCCGCCTCGGCCGCAGCCGGGGGCGGTTCGGCAGGCTCGTTCCCATCACCGGAGTCGCCGTCGGCCGAACCGCCGGAGTCTCCCCCGCCGCACGCGAGGACGAAACCGAGCAGCCCGGGGAGGAAGCCGCGCGAGAGGGTTCCGGGGCCGGGAGTCCACGGCCTCCCGGGCGCCGAAATCGTCCCGGCCGCCCGGCCAACGTCTCTGTAGGTCGTCATTATCTTCATTCCCTGGATGGATGCCACTCACTCACACCCTCGGAAGCTCGCCAGTGAACGCCGGAACCGTCAACCGCCCCCAACCCCCCTCGCGGCGGGCACTTCGCCCGGCATGACTCCCCCCCCGACGCGCGTCGCGATCGTCGGTGCCGGGCCGGCGGGGTTCTATGCGGCCGAGGCGCTCCTCAAGGCCGGAGACCCCGTCGCGATCGACCTCGTCAACCGGCTGCCGGCCCCCTACGGCCTGGTGCGCGACGGCGTGGCGCCCGACCACCAGGCCATCAAGTCGGTGGCCCGGGTCTACTCCCGGATCCTCGCCCGTGAGGAGGTGCGCTACTTCGGCAACGTCACCCTCGGCGAGGACGTCACCGTCGACGATCTCCGCGCCCGCTACGACCAGATCGTCTACGCGGTGGGTGCCCAGAGCGCCCGCCGCCTGGGCATTCCCGGCGAGGATCTGGAGGGGAGCCACGCCGCGTTCGACTTCGTGGCGTGGTACAACGCCCACCCCGACTACCGCGACGCGCATTTCGACCTGGGCTGCGAGCACGTGGCGGTGATCGGCAACGGGAACGTGGCCATCGATGTGGCCCGCATCCTGGTCCACTCGCACGACCGGCTCGCAACCACCGACATCGCCGATCACGCGCTGGAGGCGCTGCGCCACAACCGCGTGAGACAGGTCACGATCCTGGGCCGCAGGGGCCCGGCGCAGGCGTCGTTCACCAACCCGGAGCTGCGCGAGTTCGGTCGTTTGGACGGGGTGTGCCCGGTGGCGGACGCGGGTGAACTCGAGCTGGACGCGGCCAGCGAGGCGTCGCTGGAAGGCAACGCCGTGAAGACACGCAACATGGCGACCCTGCGCGGATACGCCGAAACGTCGTGCGGGGAGGGCGAGCGCATCGTGCGGTTCCGGTTCATGGTCTCGCCGGTCGAGGTGGTCGGGAAGGACGGACGCGTCGCCGGCGTGCGGATCGAGCGGAACCGCCTGGTGGCCGGCGAGGACGGCTACGTGCGCGCCGAGGGCACCGGCGAGACGGAGGTCGTGCCGTGCGGGATGGTGATCCGCTCGGTGGGGTACCGG
>CAZTOF010000096.1:0-2180 GCA_964615515.1 uncultured Gemmatimonadaceae bacterium | reverse complement strand
GTGCGGGTCAACGTCAACGGCGGCGCGATCGCGCTGGGCCACCCGGTGGGGTGCTCGGGCGCGCGCATCCTCGCGACGCTGGTGCACGAGATGGTTCGCCGGGACGCCGCGCTGGGGCTGGCGACGATGTGCATCGGGGTGGGCCAGGGGATCGCGGCCGTGGTGGAGCGCAGCTGAGAATGCCGACGTCCGGAATCCGCGGGGTGGCCGTGATCGGCGCCGGAACGATGGGCCACGGGATCGCGCAGGTGGCGGCGATGGCCGGCCACGAGGCCGTGCTGTGCGACGTGGACGCCGGGCAGCTGGAGCGCGGTCTCGCCCGGATCAGGGCCACGCTGGACAAGGGCGTGCGCCTGGGCAAGGTGGCGGAGGCGACCCGCGACGGAGCGCTGGCGCGCCTGGCGGGGACCGGCACCCTGGGCGAGGCGGTGGAGGGCGCGGACCTGGTGATCGAGGCCGTGCCCGAGGTGATGGCGCTCAAGAAGCGGATCTTCGCCGAGGTGGAGGCCGTGGCGGGGAAGCGGGCGATCCTGGCCACGAACACTTCGTCGCTGTCGGTGACCGGGATGGGGGCCGGACTGGAGCGGCCGGGACGCTTCGTCGGCCTTCACTTCTTCAACCCGGTCCACATCATGGCGCTGGTCGAGATCGTGAGGGGGCAACACACCAACCTCCGCACGCTGAACAGCAGCATGAAGTTCGTCCTGGATCTCGGCAAGGAGCCGATCCTGGTCAACGATTCGCCCGGTTTCGCCTCGTCCCGGCTGGGGATCGTGCTCGGGCTCGAGGCCATCCGCATGGTCGAGGCGGGCGTCGCATCGCCGGAAGACATCGACAAGGCCATGGTGCTCGGGTACCGTCACCCGATGGGTCCCCTGCGCCTGACCGACCTGGTGGGCCTGGACGTCCGGCTCGGCATCGCACGCTACCTGCACGAGTCGCTCGGTTCGGAGGCCTTCCGCCCGCCCGCCCTGCTGGAACGCATGGTGGAGGAAGGGCGATTGGGGAAGAAGTCCGGCCGCGGGTTCTACGACTGGGACAGCGAATCGTGAACCGCAAGACGATCCTTCTCTCCGTCGAGGACGGCATCGCCGAGGTCACCCTCAACCGGCCCGAGAAGCTCAACGCACTCGACGAAACCGTGCGCGGCGAACTCGCCACCGTCTTCGACGAGCTGGCCGGCCGCGACGACGTCAAGGTCGCCATCCTCCACGGCGCCGGTGAGAAGGCCTTCGTGGCGGGCGCGGACGTGAGCGAATTCGCGGCCCGCACCCCGGAGCAGCAGCGCGAGGTCTACCGCCACCGCCGGGTCTACGAAGCCCTGGCCGAGTTCCCCAAACCGGTGGTCTGCGCCATCCACGGCTTCTGTATCGGCGGCGGCAACGAATTGGCACTCGCCTGCGACATCCGCGTGGCCGACGCGAGTGCGCGGTTCGGGCAGTTCGAAATCCGCCTGGGACTGATTCCCGGGGCCGGCGGCACCCAGCGGCTGGCGCGGCTCGTCGGGCCGGGACAGGCACTGCGCATCGCTCTTTCCGGCGACCTGATCGATGCGGCCGAGGCCTACCGGATCGGCCTGGTGGAGTTCCTCACCGACGAAGGCGGGCACCTCGCCAAGGCGCGTGAACTCGCCGCCCGGATGACGCGGTGGAGCGCCGTCACCCTGCGCCTGGTGAAGAAGGCCGTGCGCGAGGCGTCGGAGCACCACCTCTCGGAAGGTCTGGCCGCCGAGAAGGAGCTCTTCCTGGAGGCCTTCGCCTCGGAGGACGGGAGGGAGGGAGTGAAGGCCTTCGTGGAGAAGCGGCGGGCGCGGTTCCGGGGCCGGTAGCTTCGGCCATGTCCCTGCGCACCTGGCGCCGCATCACCTGGGCGTACCACCTGATCTTCGCCGCTGCCGTCACATGGCCGGCCCAGACCCTGGTGAACACCCCGGATCCGTTCATCATCGGCCTTCCGCGCCAGATGGCGTGGGCCGCGGGATGGGTGCTCGGGAGCCTGCTGGTTCTCTGGCGGCTCGACGCGGCGCGGACCCGGCACCTGCAGGCCGGTTCACCCCGCGGGTGACGACTGATGGACAAGGCGACCCTGATCACCGTCATCATCTTCGCCTACCTGGCGGTCACGTTGGGGGTGGGGCTGGCGGCGGGCCGGCGGGCGTCGCGGAGCGTACAGGGGTACGT
>CAZTOF010000095.1:0-5112 GCA_964615515.1 uncultured Gemmatimonadaceae bacterium | reverse complement strand
GGTCTGACGTGAGGGGGGCGGGGGGGTGGTTGTTCTTCCGGTCGCCGCCCCGATTGGGTGCGATTGTCCCATCCTGACATGTATGCGCCCGTCGATGGTCGTTACGATGAGGTGGCGTGAGCGAGGATCTGCTCGGCGTTGACCGGCGTCCAATCGGAAAGAACCGGCAGCAGGCGGGCCGGACACGGACCGTCTCGGTGGTGCTGCTCGGGTGGTCGAGGCACCGGGGCGGCCGACCGAGCCCGGCGATTGCACGTCTTGGGGTCGAGAGTCGTCAGTATGGGTAGAGGCGGCGATGTCGAGAGGGTCGAGGTGCTCCACGCTGCGAGACGATCCGGTTGCCGAAAGGGAACGAAGCATGAAGGACCTGGCTTGTCACTGGAGAGACGAGTGGAACGACCTGCCGGGGGGAATGCTCGATTTCGCCACCCACGCCGGGCCGACGGATACACGGATCCTCCTCCTCGGCGAGCCCGGCTGCGGGAAAGGCTATCTTGCCCGGATTCTGCATGACCTGAGTTCCCGGGCCCACGGACCGTTCGTGCCGCAGAACTGCGGCGTCTTCACGGATTCGCTGGCGGAGGCGAAGCTGTTCGGGAATGTGAGGGGAGCCTATACCGGTGCGACGGACTCCAGGGCCGGCTTGGTCGAAGCGGCGGTGGGCGGCACGCTTTTTCTCGACGAGCTGGGTGCGCTGCCGCCTGCGGTGCAGCCGATGCTCCTGACTTTTCTGGAGACCGGGGAGTTCAGGCGCATGGGATCGAACTCGGTTCTCAAGGCCGACGTTCGTGTGATCGCCGCGACGAACAGGGATCTGAGTGCAGCGATCGGAAAGGGGGCCTTCCGTCAGGACCTGGTTGCACGGTTTTCGCCCCGCTACAAGGTGCCTCCGCTCCGGGAGCGGAGGCGGGAGATCGAAGGGATCATCCAGCACTTCCTCCGGCGGGCCCGCGAGGAGACGGGCATCGAGTGGAGCCTGACGGAAACGTCGGCGGTCTGGCTGCGAAACCACGATTGGCCGGGGAACATCCGGGAGCTCTTGAGCGTCCTTGACTACTGCAGGCTCTTTGCGCAAGATGGCTTCATACATCGCGAACTCGTCGAGAAGGCGCTGGAAAACCAGCGGATCGGAATGGAACGGATCCGGAGCGGAGGGATGGGCGGGAATTCAAAGCCGCAGAGCGACCGGGAGCAGAGGGAGGAGCTGGCCGAGGCCCTGGAAGCCACGGGCGGGGACAAGAGCAAGGCCGCCAGATTGCTGGGGATCCACCGCAGGACGGTCTACCGGCGGTTGAAGCGGCTCGGCGGCAAGGGGCCGCTGACATGACGATCGGTGTGCCGGATGCAAGTCGGTCGGGGGATGGGCCCCGTGTGGCGCTGGCTGTGGCGCCCATGTGGCGCCACAGCATGTGCCACACTTCGGGTGTGGGTTTGCCGGATAGGTGCGAGGGCTCGATGATGCTCGGCAAGATGATGTACAACATTGAGTTGCGGGAATTGCTCCTGCGGGCCGCGCGTTCAGGGGGCTTGTGGCACGGCAATTGCCAGATGTCGGTAGTGTGCCGAATGCAGTCCGATAGGGACTCAGGGCACGTCCACCGACCTGGAGCCACAAGGAGGCCCGATGATGAAGACTCCCCTCGCAGCTACCTGCTGGAAGATCCGTTCTCCGTCCCTGATGACCTCGGTGGTCAGGGCGTTCTCGATGGTGCGAGCGAAGTGCGCTACCGTGCTTGCGGTGGCGTTTGCTCTGGTGGCCGCGGCAGCGTGCGAGCGGCTGGCCGAGCCGGAGCCGGAGGCTTCGGGGCCACCGGATGCCGGAGCGGACGAGCAGGCCAACGGAGAAACGCTCGGCGAGGACCCGCACATGGTGGAACTGGCTCGCGAGATCCCGGGGTTCGGCGGATACTGGTACGAGCATGAGTCGGCTCCTGCCCCCGGCGTGGCTGGCGCCGACCAACGACCAGACGGCGGACGGCTTGTGATTGCGCTCACGGAGGCCAGCGCTGGGAGTTTTCCGGCAGCTCGCAGAGCGGTGGTGGCCAAGCTTGCGACAGAGGCCACGCGCGCCCCTTCCCTCGACGGTGAGTTGCCTGATCCACCACCGGAAGTGGTGGAACGGGTGGTCGAGTATTCGTTCATCGAACTGGCGCGCCACCGTGCCCGCCTCCGGGCCCTTTTCTCCATTCCCGAGGTTGTAAGCCTTGCGGTCGACGAGGAGATCAACCGCGTTGCAATCGGGTTGGAGGATCCGTCTGTGAGAGCGGCGGTCTGGGCTCTTGTCACCGACCTGGGGGTTCCGGTCGAAGTGCTCTCCTTTTCGCAAGAATCGGGAGTCAAGATGCTGAGCAGGTCTTCAGGAGGGTCGTCGCCGCACCTGTCGCTCTCGGGATTGTCGGGCACCCTGCAAGGTCCTGTTCCCGATGGGAGGCTGCTGGGTGGATACCAGGTTCAAGCTGAAGGGGGGAAGATCTGTACGCTAGGATTCACCGCTGTTCTAGACAACGGCGGCGAGGTCTTTGTTTCAAACTCCCATTGTTCGAATACCCCCTTTGGAATGGACTTTGGCGATTGGGGCCAGCCTACCACCAGTAACGTGGTGGGTGTCGAGGTCGAAGATCCCCCGGTGCGAAGATGTTGGAAGTGGTGTGGTTGGCGTCCGTGTCGCGTAGATTGCCGGGATTCCGACGCGTCAATGATGGCGGTCAATACCGACGTTCCCATTTCGCTTGGCAGGATCGGCAAGACTTACACATGGCAGCGGGACTGTACTCTGAATCGACGTGATCGCAGCACGCCGCATTGCTCAATAGATGTCGATCCTCTAAACCCGACGCTACGTATAGCGAGGACTAGATCGAGCAGTGACAAGGGGAACGTCCTAGACAAGATGGGCAGCACTACCGGATGGACCTGGGGGTGGGTGACGGCAACTTGTAAGGACGTTCGCTCGGCGACCAACCGCGTGGTGATAGAGTGCGCCGACGAGGTCGATTTCCGGTTATCTTGGGGGGACAGCGGTGCCCCTGTTTTCAGATATAGCAGTGTCAATCGCGTTGAATTGAGGGGGATTCTCTTTGGGATGAGAGAAGAGATCAAGGGCAGTGGGGGCGTGCACCGAAAAGGGTATTTTCAGGACTTGGAGCAAATCCAAAGGGACCTCGGGTCCTTCAGGGTGATGCCCCGTTGACTATGATGAGCCTGCTTCTCCGTGAACCGGTGTCACCGCGGACAATCCCGCCCGAGCACCCAGAGCGGCCAGGTGCCGGGTTGGCAAGGCGCCACGAAAAGGCAGTCGCAGCTCTACCGACCCGAGGAGCGACGCAGAGAACGCTCGGGAGCGGAAAAATGTATACTACACATGACATTGTGTAATGTTGACTTTACAACATGAACAGGTGAAGCGGAGCGGCCAGCACGAATGCATCGCCGGTCGGATGCCGGGAGGGTCTTGTCCACGGCCTGCCAGGGAAGTGTCGCGGAGGGGCGTTGGCGCAGGGCACAAGTGGGGCCCAGGATGACCAGCACCGCCCTCTTGGTCGTTGCTCTGCAGCAGGCAACCGTGACCGGCGTCGTGCGCGACAGCGTCGACATGGAACCGATCGCCTTCGCCCAGGTCTCCGTTACGGCGACAGGGGGCGAGGTGCTCACGAGATCGGCGGTTTCCGACCGTTTCGGGGCGTTCGTGGTGCCGGGTGTGGCCACTGTCGGGGGAGTGCGGATCGAGGTTCGCGCATTCGGGTACGCGGTGTGGGCCCACACCTACCAGACCGCGCCGTCCGACCCGGTACGTGTCCTGCTGGCGCCCGCGCCGATCACGCTGGAGGGTCTCGAAGTGATGGCAGCCGGTCGTGCCGGAGACCCGTTGTCGCTCTCCCGGGACGCTTTCGTGATCGATGCCGTATTGCTGCGAAGCCTCCCGACCATCCTGGAGACGGACGTTCTGCGCGCGACTGCGCTCTCCCCCTCCGCGTCCGCGTCCTCGGACCATGTGTCCGTGCCCTTCATCCGGGGCGGCACCAGCGATGGCACGCCGGTTTTGCTCGACGGCGTGCGGCTTTTCAACGCTTTTCACTTGGGAGGCTTCGTCTCCGCGGTTAACGCGGAAGTGGTGGAGCGCGCGACGCTGCTGGCCGGGTCTGGTGGCGAAGGGCTGGCCATCGGGTCGCTGTCGGGTGCGATCGACATCGCGACCAGGGACGGTTCGCGGGACCGGATGCGGACGTCCGGCGGCCTGGGCGCCGCGTCCGCCCGGCTGTCGGTCGAAGGGCCGGTCGGGGAGAGCGTGTCCTATCTGGTGGACGGCCGCCGCACCTGGATCGACGGGTTGACGAGGGCGCTCGACAAGATGGATGTCATCGATGGGCACCTTCCCTACTTCTTTCGGGACCTGCACGCCAAGGTGACCGCGGACCTGGGCGGGGTCCGTCGGCTGTCGGTGAGCGGCTACATGAATGCGGAATCGGTGGACGATGTCGACGAGCGGGAACAAGTGACCACACAGATGACGATGGAGTGGGGCAACGTTGCCTTGTCGCTTCACTACCGAGACAGGCTGGGGGCGAACGGGATCGTGGACGCCACTGTAGGACACAGCCGGTTCACCAGCGATATGATCCACATGCAGGACCATCCCCGCGCCGTTGACGGCAGCGGCGAGTCGTACGACCCGCCCCCGGACACGGGGCTGTTCGGCCACGGGTCCATGGGCGAGAGCCGCGCCGACGTGAAGGTGATCCTGCGTGCCCGTGCCGCGACGGTCGTCGCGGGAGCCCAGGCGACGCGGCACGAGGCCGACCACGACTACCACTTCAGCGATCACTGCTACGAATCCTGTTCGTGGAACTTCATGGACCTCTCCGACTTCTTCCATCCCCTGGTGTTGCGCGAGGCCCGCTGGCGGCTGGCCGCCTATTCGAGCGTGGAGGTTCCTCTGCGCCGCGGGTTCTCGGCGCGGGGAGGCCTGCGGCTGGACCGCTTCCCGGGCTTGGCGACCGAATTCTCGCCCTTCGCGGAGCTGGGTTACGCCGCGTCGTGGTGGGACGCCCGCATTTCGGCGGCGCGTTCCCACCAGGCGCTGGCCTCGGTGCGCAACGAGGAGTCGCTGTTTGC
>CAZTOF010000094.1:0-7206 GCA_964615515.1 uncultured Gemmatimonadaceae bacterium | reverse complement strand
TCACCTTCTCGATGAACCGCTTCACCAGTCCCTTGTCGGGTCTCCCGAGGCCGTGGTACTCGAAGCGGACCAGCGTGCGGCGCACGAAGGCGTAGGCCGAGGTGCGGTCGGCGAGCTCGAAGTCCGCCGGTTCATTGCCGTCCAGGAAGCCCCGGACCTGTTCGAGGGTGCGAAGTCGTTCGGTGCGAAGTGTCACGATCATCCTCCAATGATCTCTTCGCCCCGGCCTTCAGGCTCACTTCCCGCTGGAAACCGGCCCCGCGTTCAGGCTCATATGCCGTTGGACAAGACTACCAGCGGCAAGGTCTGGCGTTTGCGTGTAAGTTGTGCTGGCAGGCCGTCGGCCGCCTGCCAGCTGAGGTTGATTGCGCTTGTCCGCAGGAGATGCTCCTCCTGCGTTTAGAGGAGTTGACAGTGAAGTCTGATGACCGACCTTCCGCCGAGCCGAGCCGGAGGCGCATACTCGGGTCGGTGTTGGTCGTGGTCCCGTGGTTTCTGTCCTGTGCTGACGCCCCGGCGGATCCGGGCGCGCAGCCGCCTCCGGTGGTGCCTGTTCCGACAACGGTGACGGTGGAGCCGCCGCTGGCCTCGCTGTCGTCATTGGGCGAGACGGCGCAGTTGGCGGCGCGGGTGCTGGACCAGAACGGCAACGCGATGGCCGGCGTCACGGTCACATGGTCGTCGAGCGCGTCTGGCGTGGCTACGGTGAGCGGCGCGGGGCTGATCACCTCGACGGGCAACGGCGATGCGACGATCACGGCGCTCGCGGGCACGGCGTCGGGAACCGCGGCGGTGCGGGTTCAACAGCTTCCCGCCGGGACCGAGATCGCTCCGCCGTCCGTGACGCTTGAGGTGGCCGACACGGTGAGGCTGACGGCGACGGTGACGGACGCGAACGGCCATGCCATGGAGGATGCCAAGGTCGAGTGGGCGAGTGGCGAAGCGGCCATCGCGGCCGTGGATTCGACGGGCCTGGTCACTGCCTTGGCCGAGGGTGGCGCGCCGGTTTACGCAAAGTCGGGCACGGCGTCGGACACCGCCGCCGTGACGGTGCGGCGGACGAGGGTCGGGATCGTGATTGCTCCGGCCTCGTTGAACTTGGCCTCGCCGGGCGACACGGCGACGCTCGCGGCGACCGTACGCGACGCGAACGGCAACGTCATCGGCAATGCCGAGGTGACTTGGGAGAGCGCCGATTCGGGTGTGGCGACGGTCTCGCAGGACGGCCTCGTGACAGCCGTGTCCGCCGGAAGCACGACGGTTACGGCCACGGCGGGCGAGGTGGAGGCCGAAGCGGCCGTCGTGGTGGGGTTGCGGGCCAACTCGATCACGGTTTCCCCGCCGGCGCTTTCGTTCGGGGCGTCGGGGGACACGGCAAGACTGACGGCGAGGGTTACCGACGCCACCGGCCGGGAGGTGGCCGATGCCGTCGTGACGTGGGCGACCGCGGATTCGTCCGTAGCCGCGGTCGACTCGGCGGGGCTGGTGACCGCCGCCGGGGCCGGGTCCACCCGGGTGACGGCGACCCACGACTCGCTCACGGCGTCCGCGGAGGTGGAAGTTTCCGCGGGCCTCTCGGGGGACCGGCAGGTATTGGAGTTTCTGTACCGGGCCTGGAACGGCGACAACTGGACCGACCGCACGAATTGGCTCAGCGATGCGCCGCTGTCGGACTGGGCCGGAGTCCACACCGACCGGAACGGACGGGTCGACTACCTGTCTCTGAGGGGCCGGAATCTTGAGGGCCGCATTCCGGCGTCCATCGGACTGCTCGACCAACTCTTCATCCTCGATCTGAGGGAGAACTCGCTCGACGGGCCGATCCCTCCCGAGCTGGGACGGTTGAAGCGCCTGCGCGACCTGTTATTGGGAGACAACGACCTTTCCGGACCGCTGCCGTCCGAACTCGGTGACATGGCGGGACTTCGCTACCTCTACCTCTCGCACACGAACCTCTCCGGACCCATTCCCGACACGTTCACCCGACTCGCGCTGAACAACTTCTATTTCTCCCATACGTGGCTGTGCGTGCCGCCCTCGCTCAATGCGTGGTTCGCGCGAATCGAGTACGCGAATGATCGAGTCCCGTGCGTTCCGGCCACTGCGGACCGGGATGTGCTCGTCGCACTGTACGAGGCCACCGGGGGCATCGATTGGGACCGAAACGACAACTGGCTGAGCGACTTCAGCATCAGCACCTGGCGCGGCGTCAAAGTCAACGACGACGGGTACGTGACGGAGGTCGATCTCCGGTTCAACAACCTCACCGGCTCTCTGCCCCCCGCGCTGGGAGACCTGGCTCACATCGAGCAGCTTCTGCTGTTCGGCAACGAACTGACCGGCGAGATTCCGCCGGAGCTGGGCAAGCTGACGAACCTGCGCGATCTGTCCCTGTCTTCGAACGGACTGACCGGATCGATTCCGCGGGAACTCGGCAATCTGGTCAAGGTCGACACGCTGTACCTGTCCGGCAACGCGCTCTCCGGACCCATCCCGCCGGAGTTGGGCGACATGGCGGCCTTGGAGTGGCTGTCCCTGTTCGAGAACCAATTGAGCGGCCGTCTGCCGAAGGAATTCGGCAAGTTGAAGAAACTGAAGGTCTTGTGGCTGGCCGACAACGTGATCGAAGGGCCATTGCCGCCCGAACTCGGCGAGATGACCTCTCTCGAAGAACTCGCGCTCTCGCGGAATCAGGTGTCGGGACCGCTTCCGGCCGAGTTGGGCCGACTCGGTTCCCTGAAGAGCATCCGGCTTCAGGAAAACCGGGTGGAGGGCACGATTCCGCCTGCACTCGGGAACCTGACCGAACTTCAGGAACTGAGCCTTTCGATCAACCGGCTCACGGGTTCCATTCCGCCCGAACTCGGCAACCTGTCCAATCTCGAGTTCCTGAGCCTGTTCCAGAACGGGCTGAGCGGGGAGATACCACCCGAACTCGGCGATCTGAAAGAGATCGAGACATTGTGGCTCGGCGACAACGAGCTTACAGGCAACATACCGCCCGAGCTGGGTAGGCTCTCGGCGCTGGAGGATCTCCATCTTGCCCGCAACCGGCTGAGCGGCCCGATACCGCCGGAGTTGGCGGCCCTCCGCTCCCTGACAGCGCTGGCTCTGTTCAACAACGATCTGTCCGGATCGCTACCGCCGGAACTCGGCGACCTGGACAATCTGGAGGATCTGTGGCTGTCGCGTAACCCGGGCCTCGACGGGCTCCTCCCGCGAAGTCTCTTGAACATAGGGTCGCTGTCGAGCCTATCCGCCTACGAGACCGGACTGTGCGCGCAGATCGACACCGAGTTCCAGAACTGGCTGGACCAGCTGGATGCCCAGCTGGAGGACTGCGATGCGGAGCGCGTCGAGCGCTTGGCGCTGGAGGAGTTCTTCACCGCGACGGGGGGCGACTCGTGGACCCGGCGCGACGGCTGGAACACGGGCGAGTCCGTCGCCGGCTGGCACGGCGTCTCCTCGCGGGGAGGGCGCGTGCGCGGGCTTGCGCTGGAAGACAACGGCCTGACGGGACCGGTTCCGCCGGAGATCGGCAATCTCACCGAACTGGAGGCGATGGACCTTGGCGGCAACCGGCTTGCCGGAGAGTTCCCGGTCGCGATCGCGTCGATGGCGCATCTCGCTTCCATCAGGTTCAGCGGAAACGAAGGAATGGAGGGTCCGCTCTCCTTCCGGCTCACGGATCTGACCCGGCTCAAGGCCCTGGAATACGAGGAAACGGGCCTCTGCGCCTCTCCGGCGAAGACGTTTCAGGACTGGCTCGGGCGCATCGATGTCGTGGCCGGAGCCACTTGCGGCAACCCGGATGAGGTCGAGTTGTCGCTCCCCGTGGTCTACCTCACGCAGGCCATCCAGCGGCCCGCCGGCGATGTCCCGCTGATCGCGGGGCGCGACGCGCTGCTGCGGGTCTTCCTGACCAGCGACGCGCCGTTCGCCTTCTACGAGCCACAGGTCGTGGCGACGTTCACCCACGGCGGCCGGGAGGTGCACCGGGCCGTGATGGAGCGCGACGGCGATCTGCTGGCGACCCGCGCCGACGAGGCGGACCTGCGCAACTCCTACAACACGGTCGTACCCGCCGAGCACGTCCGGCCCGGGCTGGAAATGGTGGTCGAGGCCGATCCGGGCGGGACGGTGCCGCTGGCCGCCGGAAGCCAGAGCCGCTTCCCCGCCTCGGGCACTGCCGCGTTGAACGTGATCGACGTGCCGCCGATGGAGCTGACGGTGGTGCCCGTGCTGGAGGCGGCCGAGCCCGATTCGTCGATCTTCGAGTGGACCGACAACATCGACGATGACAGCCCGGAAGTGGGCCTGTTCCGGTACTCCCTCCCCTTCTCGGAGTTCACGGCGCGGAGCCGCGAACCGTACTACACGTCGCTCGACCTCACCAGCGACGACGACCAGTGGGGCCTCGTCCTCGAAATGGAGGTGCTGCGCGCCATCGAGAACGGCACGGGTTACTACTACGGCGCGGCGGCCAGCGTGAACGGGTACGTGCGCGGCAGGGCCCGGTTGGCGGCCTGGGCGAGCATCGGCAAGGCGTGGGACACGGAACTCGCCCACGAGGTGGGACACAACCTCGACCTTCTGCACGCCCCCTGCGGCGGCGCGCTCGGCACCGATCCGGAGTTCCCGTACCCGAACGGCGGCCTCGGCGCATGGGGATACGACTTCCGCGACGGGAGCGTGGTGTCCGCCGAGCGGCGCCGGGACATCATGGGGTATTGCTACGAGCGGGGATGGCTCAGCGACTACCACTACGAGAAGGTGATCGAGTACCGGGAGAGGGTCGAGGGCGACCGGGCGCGCGCGTTGGCCGCCGCTCGGCTGGAGAAGTCCGAGATGCTGGTGCTGTGGGGCGGCGTCGTGAACGGCCAGCCCAGAATCGAGCCCGCGTTCCGGGTCACCTCCCACGCACGGCTTCCGGAGCGGACCGGCCAGTACCGCATCGAGGGCGTCGGCGGCTCGGGCGCAACCGAGTTCTCGCTGGCCTTCGAGCCCGGCGTGGACAAGTTCGGCGACAAGTACTTCATGTTCATGATTCCGATCGAAGCCGACTGGGCGAGTTCGTTGGAGCGGATCACACTCTCGGGACCGGAGGGGACGGTGAGCGTGAGTGCCGACGCGGACCGTCCGATCACCCTCGTCACCGACCCGGCGACGGAGTCGGTGCGCGCCATCCTGCGCGGCTGGGAAGGCGATCTTCCCGACCCGCTCGCGACAATGGGGGCCATCGGCGTATCGACATCAAGGGGCATTCGTGACGCGGTTCGGCTGGAGAGGTGACGCGGCTAAAAGGGGGACTCTCCCATCCGTCGACGCTTCCTGACGCGGGGCTCGCAACCCCGTATCGGGGATGCGGACAGGCTAGGTAGGTGGTGTGTGGCCAACCATCGCACAAGTGGAGCGCGAGAGGGTGCTCCGAGCCACATTCGGTAGCCTTGTCCGGGAACCGGCTCTCGGCCTGTTAGTGGCCGTGAGCCGATGGAGTGGACGCCCCCTCCCGACGGCATCGCGATGTGCCAAGATGGTACTGAGCGATTTATTGGGACCATCTGAGGGAGGAGGCATCCACATGGAAGAGGTTAGCGTCATCGGGATCGATCTGGCAAAACGGAGCTTTCAGGTGCACGGGGCGAAGGCGGACGGGTCTGTGGCCTTCCGCCGGAAGCTGAGCCGCGGGAAGGTGCTGGGCTTTCTCGCCTCGCAACCGCCGTGCACGGTGGCGATGGAGGCGTGCGCGAGTGCCCACTACTGGGGCCGGGAGATCGCGGCGCTCGGCCACGAGGTGAAGCTGGTTCCGCCGATCTACGTGAAGCCGTTCGTCAAGCGGCAGAAGAACGACGCGGCCGACGCGGAGGCGATCACGGAAGCGGCCGAGCGGCCGACCATGCACTTCGTGGCGGTCAAGACGGAGGCGCAGCAGGCGCAGGCGATGCTCTTTCACACGCGCGACCTGCTGGTGCGCCAGCGCACGCAGACGATCAACGCGCTGCGGGGCCACCTGGCCGAGTACGGCGTCGTCGCTCCCCAGGGCAGGGCCCGGATCTGGCAGTTGGCCGGGGTGCTCGAAGACGGGGACTGTGGCCTGCCGGAGGCGGTCGTCGAGCTGGGCAGGCTGCTGTTGGGGAGGATCGACGAGCTCGATGAGAGGATCGACGGGTTCGACCGTGAACTCCTTGCGAGGGCACGGGTGGACGAAGAGACGGCTCGCCTGATGACGATCCCAGGCATCGGGCCGGTCACCGCGATGGCCATTCAAGCCTTCGCGCCGCCGATGGAGAGCTTCCGGCGCGGCCGCGACTTCTCGGCTTGGCTCGGCCTCGTGCCGCGGCAACACACGACCGGCGGCAAGCCGAGGCTGGGCGGGATCTCGAAAATGGGCCAGCGCGATCTCAGGCGGCTCCTGTTCACGGGAGCCATGGCCGTTGTTGGGCACGCGGTCCGGTACGACCGGAACACGGATCCGTGGCTGGCCGGGATGTTGGCGCGCAAGCCGAAGAAGCTGGTGGCGGTGGCGCTCGCCAACAAAATGGCGCGGACGGTCTGGGCGCTGACGACGAAGAAGGAGACCTACCGGGTTCGCACCGCCGCCTGACTGGGCGGAGAGAGGAGAGAAGCGAAAAGCAAAGACGCTGTCGGGGAGGTGTGGGCAGCAGGACGCAGGAACGGGTAGGGGCAAACGGTCGACAAGACGGGATCGGAAAAACCAGTGTGTGCTGATGGGCCTCTGAGCCCGCTAAGCCGATTTGGATCCGATCCACGAACACCATACGGGCCCGCAGCCGAACAGCGCTGCATCGAGAGGCCGGACATACGACAGTACCTGACCCACTGCCACCAACTCGGTTCTGAATCCGCGCTTGCCCCACCGGGGGCGTCCACATACCTCAGTACACGGCTCCGGAAGCAGTTCGGCGACCGGCTCTCGGTCGACCTCGGCTACGCCTTCAACCGCTCTGCCGACGTGAGGAGTCTCGCCTCGCTCGACGCGATCGCGAACTACGGATTCACGGCGGTCGAGGGCGATCCCAACAACCCGAAGCGCCAGGCCTCGCTCTTCGACCGGCCCCACCGGATCGTGGCGAGCCTGACGGCCGCGCTCCCGGAGGCCGTGGGCGGGGGTCGCCTGTCGCTCCTCTACGTGGGACAGTCCGGCAGACCCTACTCCTACGTGTACGCCGACGACATCAACAGCGA
>CAZTOF010000093.1:0-6410 GCA_964615515.1 uncultured Gemmatimonadaceae bacterium | reverse complement strand
GCCCCCAGCGTCCGCGGCCTCAGTCCGCGCTCCAGGGAGAGGAAGTCCATGAAGGGCTCCACGTGGAAGTGCCGGGCCAGCGCGTCGGCCTTGCTCTCACGGGGCATCGTGCACGTCCCCTCCCCCCCCGCGACGCGCTGGCCCGGCACTTCCACGTGGAGCCCTTCATGGACTTCCTCTCCCTGGAGCGCGGACTGAGGCCGCGGACGCTGGGGGCGTACAGGAGCGACATCGTCAGGTTCGTCACCCACCTCCACGAACACGGAATCTCCGCCCCGGTGGACGCCGGGCCGGAGACCCTCCACGACTACACGGTCCACTTGCGCAAACGGGGACTGGCCATCACGACCATCCGCCGGGCGCAATCGGCGTTGAGGGCGTACTTCGGCTTCCTGGTTACCGAAGGTATCATCGCGGAGGATCCCACGGGGCGGATGGACCGTCCCGCCGCGACGAAGAAGCTCCCCGAGTTCCTCAGCCAGGACGAGGCCGCGCGAGTGGTCGAGGCCGTCGATCCCGACTCGCCCGCGTACTGGAGGGACCGCGCGGTGCTGGAACTCCTCTACGCGACCGGGATGCGGGTCAGCGAACTCACCGG
Organism: uncultured Gemmatimonadaceae bacterium; assembly: GCA_964615515.1. GTDB lineage: Bacteria > Gemmatimonadota > Gemmatimonadetes > Longimicrobiales > Gaopeijiaceae > Bin94. The sequence goes on along the minus strand of CAZTOF010000093.1, from coordinate 5,812 downwards.
GTTGTCGCTCGGCGACCTCGATACCGAGGACGGCAGCTGCCTGGTATTCGGCAAGGGGGGCAAGGAGCGGCTGGTGCCCGTGGGCACGCTGGCGCTGGAGGTCGTCGGCCGCTACCTGGCTTCGGTTCGTCCGAGGCTGGACCGGGGAACGGGGAAGGGGACCGTCTTCCTCAACCAGCGCGGGACGCCGCTCAGCCGCATGTCCGTGTGGACCATCGTGTCACGGGCGGCCAGGCGCGCCGGAATCGAACGCCGGATCTCTCCCCACACCCTGCGCCACTCCTGCGCCACCCACCTGCTCGAGGGGGGCGCCGACCTCGTCGCCGTACAGGAGCTGCTCGGGCACGCCGACATCTCGACGACCCAGGTCTACACGCACCTGGACCGGGAGTATCTGCGGGCGACCCACCGGCGATTCCATCCCCGGAGTGAGAAAGGATGATGTTCACGATGTAACGACAACATTACACTATGTCAAGTATAGTATACATTTTCCACTTGACGTTTCGCTCTGCGTCGCTCCTCGGGTGAATAGCCGTGCTATTCGTGAGCTACCGTCCAGAACTTCGCGGGCCGCCTTCCGGTTCAGTTCCGCGGCGACCCCGCCGAAGCCTCCCCCACGAGCGTGAACAGCTCCGCGGGTGTGCGCGCCGACCGTGCCAGCCGCAGCGCCTCGGCCAGCGCGGTGTCCCGCTCGGCCTGAACCACCAGCGCGAGTCCGCGGGCACCGGCACGATCCAGGTACCTGACCTGGGTGCGCCAGTCCAGGTAGGCCCTCGCCACCGGATCATCGACGATGGCGGCGTCCATCCCCTCATCCACCAGACCGCGGGCGAGACTGTCGAACGCCGAATCCGGCAGCCGCACGGCCCGGCCGGACTCGATTGCATCCTTCGCAAGCCCGAATGCGAACTCCTCGATCCGGACGGTGATCGGCACCTGCACCTGGTTGGCGTGGTTGAGCAACGCCAGCTCTTGGTCCTTCGGCTCGCCCGCCTCCACCGCCAGGTCCGGGAAGACCCCCCCACCGGTCCTCAATCTGCGGCCGGCCGCGGTTTCCACCCAATCGAGCGCCGCCTCGTCCTCAGGCCTGAGCCGTCCATCGCGATGCCGCAGCCGGTGCAGCGAGCGCCCCAGGGGTGTGAACCAGGATCCGGTCGTGATCCTGATCCGGCGCCCCGCGGGAAGGGGATAGACCGACTGGACCACGCCCTTCCCGAATGTCCGCTCCCCGACGACCACCGCCCGGTCGTGGTCCTGCAGGGCGCCGGAGATGATCTCCGCGGCCGAGGCGGTGAATTCATCGACGAGGACGACGATCGGCATATCTGCGATGCGGGCCGACGAGCGGGCCGTCCATATCTGCTTCGCCAATTCGCCCAGTTCGTTTCTCCCATCGGCGCTCGCCAGCAACTGTCCGGGAGACAGGAAGAGGTCGACGATCTGCAACGCCTCGTCGAGGTACCCGCCCGGGTTTCGCCGCAGATCCATCACGAGCGCCTGGGCGCGTCCATGGTCCGTCAGCGCTTCGTCCAGTTCCAGAGCGATCCCGCGCGCGATCCGGTCGATCGAGAAGTGGGCCACGTCGTCACCCACCCAGGCCGTCGCCAGGGCCGACACGTGCACGCTGTCGCGCTCGATGTCCATGGGGATCGGATCCATGAATCCGTCCCGCGTCACACGGAGCCGGACCACCGTACCGGGAGGTCCGCGGATCGAGTCCCTCGCCTGGTCCAACGACCATTCGGTGGCGTCGTGGCCCTCCACCCACACGATCCGGTCGCCCACCACCATTCCCGCGCCCTCGGCGGGTGTGCCCCGGAACACGGCTGTCACGGTCACCCGGGCGTTCAGCCGCCCGATCTGAACGCCGATGCCGGCGTAGTTCCCGGTCGTCTGCTCCCGGAACTCGTCGAACTCGGTCGGGCTGAAGACGGTCGCGTAGGGGTCGTCGAGCCGATCGATCAGACCATCGATGGTTCGCTCCCAGAGCACGGAATCGGCCACCCCGGACACGTGGAACCGGGCAATCGTCTGGAATGCCTCCAGAAAGACCTGCGCCTCGGCGGTCCGGAAAACGTCGGTCCGGTCGCCGGCGCCCGGCGGGTTCTGTCCGGCGAGCGGGGCCGCCGGCAAGAGGAATCCGGCGGCGATGGTTGTTAGTCGGAAGGATTTGGGCATTGGGTGCTTGTTTATGTGGGGCAGGTGGGCCGGCGATGCATCCGGGCGCATCCATCCACGGACTCCTAGATTAGGGGATAATCCCGGTCTCGGGTACTACCCGGGCCGATTCGACTCACTCGCAAACGGTCGAGGAACCACATGGACGAAGGGCGTTCGCTCCGGGCCGTACTCTGCCAGGTCAAGCCCCGCAAGGGTGACCTGAGGGCCAATATCGCGGCGGTGCGCGGCGCGCTGGTGCCGGATGTCGATCTGGCGGTCTTTCCGGAGACCGTGCTCTCCGGCTACTTCGTGGAGGGGGCGGCGCTGGAGGTGGCCCTGTCCACGGCAGGGCTGGTCGAGGCTCTGGGACCTCCACCCGAGGGCTGCGGCTGCGACGTCGTGATCGGCTTCTACGAGAGGGGCCGCTCCAGCGTGCACAACAGTCTCGCCTATCTCACGCCCTGCAGGGACCGCTACGAGGTCGTTCACGTCCATCGCAAGGTCTTCCTGCCCACGTACGGGATCTTCGAGGAAGGCCGCTACGTGGAACCGGGACGCAGGGTGCGGGCCTTCGACACCCGGTTCGGCAGGGTGGGAATGCTGATCTGCGAGGACCTGTGGCACTCCATGCCGGCGACGATCCTGGCACTCGACGGCGCGGACCTGCTGTTGTGCGGCTGTGCGTCGCCCGCCCGGGGGTACGAGGCGTCGCTCACGCGCCCGGCCAACCTGGCCGAGTGGGACCGCATCGCCGCGCGCACCGCCAAGGAGCACGGCGTCTTCGTGCTGCTCTCCCACCTGGCGGGCTCCGAGGGGGGCAAGATCTTCGCGGGGGGCTCGACGGCGTGGGGCCCCGACGGGACGCCGCTCGCCCGCGGCCCCCTCTTCGGCGCCGGCAACACACCCGCCCTCCTCGAAATGCGCGAGATTACCCGCGTGCGTACGGAGTCCCCCTTCCTCTCCGACCTCCGGACGGCGCTGCCGCATCTTCAACACTCCCTCGAAGAGTCCCGGTCCAAACGCAGATCCGGGAAAGGCGTGCCATCGCCGCCGGCGCCGGTGGTCCGGACGCCCACGGTCGGGCCCACGCGCGCCGACGGCCCCGGAGACCGCCCGAACGACGAGGACCGCGCCCTGCTCGCCATCCAGCCGGCCCTCGTGGAGGCGGCCCTCGTGGAGTTCATCCAGGAAGAGGTGGTCCGGCGCCGCGACTTCGCCAGGGTCGTCCTGGGCGTGTCCGGCGGCGTGGATTCGGCCGTCTCGCTCTTCCTGGCCTGCCGGGCGCTGGGCCCCGAGAACGTCTTCGCCTTCCGCCTTCCATATGCGACCTCGAGCGCCGACAGCCTGGACCACGCGTCGATGGTGATCGAGGCCGTGGGGGCGCACCAGCGGACGCTGCCGATCACCGATGCGGTGGACGCGTACATCGACGTCCACGAGCCCGCGGTGACGGACCTGCGCCGGGGGAACCTCGCGGCCCGCATGCGGGCGGTAGTCCTCTTCGACCAGTCGGCCAGGCTGGACGCGCTGCCGCTCGGCACGGGGAACAAGAGTGAACGGCTGCCAGGCTACTTCACCTGGCACGCCGACGACTCCCCGCCCATCAACCCGCTCGGCGACCTCCTGAAGACCCAGGTGTGGGCGCTGGCCCGTCACCTGGCCGTACCCGCCGAGATTGTCGACAAGCCCGCAACCGCCGACCTGGTGCGGGGCGTCTCCGACGAGGACGAACTCGGCATCTCCTACCATCGCGCCGACCCGATCCTCCACTGGCTGCTGAAGGGCTACGACGTCGAGTCCCTCGTGCGTCTGGGCTTTCGCCGCGACGAGGTGGCCGTCGTGTCGAAGCGCCTGTCTTCAACGCATTGGAAGCGGGAGCTTCCCACCGTGGCGCTGCTGTCCGAGAGCGCGATCGGGGAAGGGTACCTGCGGCCGGTGGACTATTAGCGTTCCGTGGGTCTGCTTGGCCCCCGGCAGGACAGTTCGCGCCCCCCGTGTGCAGGCCGATTGACCACAACCACTCCCGAGAGTCGTCGTCAGCCGGGCCACGGAGGTCCGTGTCTTGCCGGTGGAACTCTCATGCACGTCCTGCAGTCCGTGGATCCGTTCGGATCACCACGTTCATGTCTCCCTCTTCAGCTCTGCGGGTGGCCAACCCACCGGCATGGCCATGACCGTTATCCACGGACTGCTAGCGGTGGCCGATCGAGGCCTTCAGGCCGGCGCGCAGCGTCAGATTCCGGTTCTTCTCGACCGTGTCCCAATCGGGCAAGGCGTTCAGGTCCAGGAGCCCGTAGGTGTACAACGCGCCGAGAGTCGCTCCGAGCCCGTCGAACAATCCGAACTCCACCTCGGCTCCGCCAACGACGCCGTAGTCGTGGTCCTTGAAGCGCCCAGACCTGCAGTCCCCGCTGTTCACGTGACATGACACAATGCGTGCCACCGCAGGACCCGCAAGAAGGTGTAACGAGGCGCGGTCACCGTCACCCAGATCAAGTGCCAGATCCGCCAGGAGGCTGATTTCGAGATAGTTGTGCTTCAAAGTGACCCTCCTGTGCGGCTGGCTCGCGTCGCCACCCTTTCGCGAGTCGCTGACATTCAGCCGAATGCCCCAATTGCCGGCGATGGCGAGGCCCAGCCCGACGCCAACGGCGGGCGCGGAACATACCCGTAGCGATGCCACACCCTCTCCGTTCGCCCATCCGCCAGCGCCCTGTGAATCGTCGACACATTCATCCCGCCCCATGCGTTGAGCGTGACCTGACCGAACGCGGATGGGCCGGGCGGCAGGAAGAGCAAGGTCGCGGCAACTGAGACTGCAAATCGCTTCATCGGAAAGCTCCCGTGTTGGGTCTTGCGAGCATTCGCAGGGTGTTCATACGCTTCATCGCCTGCGGCATCTAACGGATGTAGTAGGTCACACCGGCGTTGACGGTCAGGACCCGGTGCTTGGCCGACAAATCGGACCAGGGGTGTAGGGGATTCCAGTGTGAGGGGTCCGAGCCAATCCACACGTCTCCTGCATCCTTGAGACCGTGGGTGTAGGTGATTCCGGGGGTGACGCCGATCCGGTCCGTCAATTCGACATTCAGACCGGTGCCCGCGGCGACACCGAAGTCCAGCCGAGCGCCTTCCCCGTCACCCAGGGGCACACCTGGGTCAATTGGGATTCTATCGGGGCACGAGGCCGTGCGGATTTCGGTCGATTGTCCCTCCGTATCGTACTCGGTCCACGTCGCCTTGCAGGATGCCAGGAAGCCCATTGCCGGACCCGCCACCACGTGTACCGTGACGGGACCTCCGGAGACACGGCTCGCCAGGCTGCCAAAAACGGTGAACTCCAGATAGCCCATCGTGAGTGAGGGCATAGTCCAGCGCGGGCACCTCCCGAAAAACGTCGGGTTCCTCGGGGTCACGAACGAGCCAATCCAGAAAATAGGCGTTGCCCTTTTGCGAGTAGGCGGCGCCAAGCCGGAGCTGGAAAGGTCCCGCGATGGGCACGGTGGCCGTGGGGTTGCCCCGCTTTCGCGGACGGTTAGTTGTTGGGGTTGATGGTGTATGATGTGGTTTCTTTTCTCGCCTCTCAAGGGTTAGAGAGGGGTTACGAGCGAAGCTGACGATGCGAGCGAGTGGGAGAAGCCCGGGGAGC
>CAZTOF010000092.1:0-2570 GCA_964615515.1 uncultured Gemmatimonadaceae bacterium | reverse complement strand
TCCCGATATGCCTCGATGCTCGGAAACAGGAAGTCGGGCCGGTGGTTGTGTTCGGTCACCGGACTCCGCGTGTACGACAATTCGTGGGCGCGGAAGACGGCCTCGGCATGGTGTTCCAGGGACTGGCCCATCCGGGCCTTGCGTCGGTTCTGAACGCTCAGGCTGAAGCGCAGGAATCCGTCCACGTCAACGCCGTCTTCGCCGGTGAACCCGGCTTGGAGCCGCTCTGCGACCACCCTCCGTTCAAGTCGGCGGAACAGGGCCTCCTCGTGCTCCAGCCAAGCGAGCAGGGTGGCGTCCGGGTCGTCTCTGGGACTCACGGCCTCGGCCAAGGTCCTGCGCGCGAGGTCCGAAAACTCGGCGGTGCGTGGGAAGGTGGTGCCGAACGGCTCGACGATGCCATCCAGTCTGGCCTCGTCCGCTTCCTCGAACTCGACGCCGAGCTCGTCGAAGATGAAGCGGGCTGCAAACCCCAGAGTCGGCTCGTCCGGCTCGATCTCTCGCGAGTCGAAGGAGTCTTGGGGACGCACTCCGAAGAGCCACGATAGCTGGCGCTCGCTGGTGGATCCCGACGGGGTGACGATGAAGTAGAGGATCCCGTCGTTGTGCAGCGCGAGAAACAGGGCATCACCGCCGCTCATCGCTTCCGTTACGGGATTGGACGGGTAGTACAGACGCCATTCCGGTGAACGGTGGGGTTGATTCTCCCGCGTGTCGTAGTAGGTGGCGGGCGCGTAGGCGGTGATGCCACCCTGCCCGTGGTCGTGGTCCCGTCCTTGCGATTCGTCCCTCTCGCCGGTTGCCGTCCCCTCGGCGATCAAACCGTCCTGCTCCCGTCCCAGCCAGATGTAACGGACATTGAAGCGTCGTTTGTTTTCTCCGAGAACCCGCTTCCGCATGGCCTTGGTGACGCCGATTTCGTGCTGGTTGGACTTCGTGGGTTCGGCATCGACGTCCGAGAGGTACTTCGCGCCCACTCCCGAGAAGTAGTCGCGCAGTTTTCCGCGCCTCATGCGGTCGCGCCGTCGATGTGGGGGGCCATGAGCCGGGCGATGGCGCGGACCACGGGGACCACGACCGCGTTGCCGAATTGACGGTAGGCTTGCGTGTCCGATACGGGAATCTTGAACCTCGTCCCGCCCGGCCCGTCGAACCCCATCAGCCGCGCGCATTCCCGCGGGGTCAACCGGCGCGGGCGGCCGTTCTGCCGGATGAGGATTTCGGATCCGTCCTTGTAGTAGCGGGCCGAAAGCGTTCGCGCCACGTCCCCCGGCCCGAACACCGAGCAGCCGAATCCGTTTCCGGCCGCCCGGTGCTTCCTCTTGTAGTCTTGGAGGTAGGTCCAGAGGTGGTCGCTCAGGGTGTACTTCGGATCGACTTCGCTGTCGAGAATGCTCCCGAGGGTGGGAGGATCGCCGCCAGGGACCTCAAGGTCGGCGAAGTCGAAGTCGGTTTCCTTCTTGAAGCCCGCGATGAAAACCCGTTCACGCCTCTGCGGTACCCACGGGGAGGCATCCACGATCCTGGTGCTGACGTTGTACTCCAGTTCGGTTTCCAGGACGTGCATGATGGTGGCGAAAGTCCGTCCCCGGTCGTGACCCTTCAGATTCTTGACGTTCTCCAGAAGGAAGGCGGACGGACGATGATGGGCGATGATCTTCGCCAGATCGTAGAAGAGCGTCCCCTGCGTGTCGCACAGAAAGCCGTGGGGCCGCCCCAACGCGTTCTTCTTGGAGACCCCGGCGATGGAGAAGGGCTGGCACGGGAAGCCGGCCAACACGACATCGTGCTCGGGAATCATCTCCGGAAGCGAGGAGTAGGCCCGGATGTCGCCGACGAACTGGTGCCCGTCGCCCGACGGGAAGTTGGCCGAATAGGTCTGTTCGCAGAACCTGTCCCACTCGGACGTGAACACGCACCGCCCACCGATCTCGTCGAAGGGACGCCGCAGACCCCCGATGCCCGCGAACAGGTCGATGAACCGGAACCCGCTCATGACATGCACTCTCCGAGGGGCCGCGATTTCACTTCGGGGAAGCCGCGGAACTCCAGCGGCATCCGGGAATCGCACGGGGCGTGGTCCGGCACGGTACTCGGATCGGGGCGGGAAGGCGTGGGATTCGCTCGGTGGCATACCCTGCGGTATCCACGCTTCAGCAACATCGCCCCGAAGCTCTCCTCGCTGTTCCTGTGGACCATTCCCTTGACACGCTTGGTGAGAATAATGCTCGCATGTCCACGGCGTTGACAACCCTCGGGGGCGAAGTTGCGGTCCTCGGCAACGACCGCCCGGCTACTCAAGGCGGGGCAGCCGATCCTGCTGCTCCGTACCCTCACCGGCTCGGTCCGGAATCGCGGTCCGGCCCGCCCGTCGGCGGCCTTGTCACCAGCCGTGGCCGCGCGGTCTCGCGACGCCAGATGTCTCGTAATACTCGGTCAAGCCTGTCACTTGCGTGTCGAGCCGCTCGATTCGCCGCCTCAAGGTGGCGTTCTCCTCGGTCTGCCGCTCGACTTGCCGCCGCAAGGCTTCGACCTGTTCGGATTGCCGCCGCCGTTCCGTTTCGGACTGC
>CAZTOF010000091.1:0-1847 GCA_964615515.1 uncultured Gemmatimonadaceae bacterium | reverse complement strand
GGGGGGTGGTTTCGCCCTGGGACAGCCTCGGGGCCGTGGACATGCCCAGCGCGTGATTGATCCGTGTAGCCAGCTGTTCGGTTCTTGCTGGGGCTCGGGCGATGCTCCGGGCTCGCCACCGGGACGCGCCCCGCGAGGAGTGCCGCCGCGGCGGCCGCGCCCGAGTACTCGACCACGAGCTTGCGACGCGCGATGAGGTGGGCGGCGGCGCGGCGGATGTCGTCGTCCTCGACGAGCACGACGTCGTCCAGGAACGCCGCCGCGTGGGCGAAGGTGAGGTCGCCGGCGCGGACGGGCGCGAGGCCGTCGGCGATCGTGTCGATGCGTTCCAGTGTGGTCGGGGCCCCTTCGTCGAGCGCCCGCCGCATGGTGGGCGCGCCCGTGGGCTCCACCCCGACGATCGTGCTCTGCGGCTTCAGCCGCCGAAGGGCCGCCGCGCAGCCGGCCACCTGTCCTCCCCCACCCACCGGCACCAGCAGCGTGTCCACCTCCGGCCAGTCCTCGAAGACCTCCAGCGCCACCGTTCCCGCGCCCGCGATGATCCAAGGGTGGTCGAAGGGGGGGACCATGAGCTGGCCCTCAGCCGCGGCGATCTCCCAGGCGCGCGCGCGGCGGTGTTCCGAGGTGGTTCCCGCGAACTCGACCCGGGCACCCAGCCTGCGGGCCCCGTCGCTCTTGACCCGGGGAGCGGTGTTCGGCATGACCACGACGGCGGGTACACCCATGAGCCCGGCGGCGAAGGCGACCGCCTGGGCGTGGTTTCCCGACGAGTATGTGATCACCCCGCGCTCCAGCTCCCGGGGGGACAGGCGGGCGAGGAAGTTGCAGGCGCCGCGGGCCTTGAAGGCGCCGGCCCTCTGCAGGGATTCGCACTTGAGGCGGACCTCGCCACCCACCGTCTCCGACAGGTCCGGATCGGGAATCAGCGGGGTGGGGACGACCGTCTTGCGGATCCGTTCCGCGGCCGCCCGGATGTCGCTGAGCGGTACGAGTCCGTCGCTACTCGTCCTCGCCGTCATCGTCGCCGCCCACCACCAGGGCCACGTCCACGACGGAGTCCCCCTCGTCCAGGTTCACCACGCGCACCCCCTGGGTGGCGCGCCCGATCACCCTCATCTCGTCCACCCGCTGCCGGTTCACCACCCCGTTGCGGGTGATCACCATGAGCTGGTCGGCGTCGGTCACGGCCTTGACCGCCACCACCGGCCCCGTCCTGCCTGTGAGCTTCAGGTTGATCACGCCCAGTCCGCCCCGCTGCTGCAGCCGGTAGTCGCTGATCTCGCTCCTCTTGCCCATCCCGCGCTCGGTCGCCACCAGGAGCGTCTCCTCCGGCCGGCGCACAACCACCATCCCCACCACCTCGTCGCCCTGCCCCAGACGCACCCCGATCACGCCCTCCGTGTTCCGCCCCATCGGGCGCACATCGGACTCCCGGAAGCGGATCGCCTTGCCCAGCCGGGTCGCCAGCACCACCTCGTTGGAGCCGTCGGTGATGCGGACGTCGATCAGCTCGTCGCCGTCGCGGAACTTGATCGCGTAGATCCCCACCGCGCGCACGTTTCCGTAGGCCGAGAGCGGCGTCTTCTTGACGATGCCGTTGCGGGTGCAGAAGAGGAGGAAGCGGTCCCGGGCGAACTCCCGCACCGGAAGCACCGACGCGACCTTCTCGCCGGGCGCGAGTTCAAGGAAGTTGACGATCGGCTTCCCCTTGGCGTAGCGGTTCCCCTGGGGAATCCCCCACACCTTCACCCAGTGGCAACGGCCCTGGTCGGTGAAGGCCATCAGGTAGTCGTGGGTGGAGGCGATGAAGAGGTGTTCGACCCAGTCCTCGGCGCGCGTGTCCATCC
>CAZTOF010000090.1:0-9990 GCA_964615515.1 uncultured Gemmatimonadaceae bacterium | reverse complement strand
GGGGGGCGGAGACAGGACGGGAAGGGTGCATCGCTTCGCCAGGGTGGACGGCGACTGGACGGCGGTCGGCACGCTGGTGCCCGGGGAGACTGCGAGCGAGGTCCGGGGACTGTTCCTGGCGGTGCATGGGAACACGTTGCTGGTCGGAGCCGGCGGGACGATGTTCGCCTACGCACGGGAAGGCGAGGACTGGACGCCCACCGGGGCCTACCCACTTGCGGGTGACGGCGAAGAGCCCCTCTCCCCGCTAAGGGTCGCCCTGGGAGACGGTGTCGCGGCGCTGGGAGACCCCTCCGCCGACTTCGGCATGGGCGCTGTTTCGGTCCTGTCCGTCGAGTCCGGGGAATGGACGCCTGCGGCGCTGCTCGTGGCCGACCACGATCCCCTCCCCGCCGTCACCGGCGGCGAAGTCGCCTGCCAGGACGGGGAAGCCGCCAGCTACGACTGTGACCACATCGACCTGCTCTCCTTCCTGCCCCGCGAGGAGCTGGGGGCCGGGAGGGGCGCGCGCCTGAACGACGTATGGGGCTGGACCGACCCAGAGACCGGCCGTGAGTACGGCCTGGTGGGCCGCATGGACGGCACGGCCTTCGTGGACGTGACCGACCCGTACCAGCCCCGCTACCTGGGCAATCTGGCCAGGACCGAGGGAAGCCGGTCCAGCACCTGGCGCGACATCAAGGTCTTCAGGAACCACGCCTTCATCGTCGCCGACGGCGCGGGAGCGCACGGCATGCAGGTCTTCGACCTCACCGGGCTACGCGACGTGACCGAGCCGCGAGAGTTCGCCGCGACCGCCCTCTACACCGATATCGGTTCGGTCCACAATCTGGCCATCAACGAGGAGACGGGCTACGCGTACCTGGTCGGCTCCTCCAGCGGGGGCGAAACCTGCGGCGGCGGCTCGCACATGGTGGACATCAACGACCCCCTCGACCCGGTCTTCGCGGGCTGCTTCGCCCACCTCAACACGGGACGGCGCAATACCGGAAACTCGCACGACACGCAGTGCGTGATCTACCACGGACCCGACGAGGACTACCGCGGCCGCGAGATCTGCGTGAACTCGAACGAGACGGCACTTTCCGTGGCGGACGTCACCGACAAGGACAACCCGGTGGCCGTCGCCTCGGCGGACTACCCGAACGTCGCCTACGCCCACCAGGGATGGCTCACCGAAGACCACCGCTACTTCTACTCGAACGACGAACTCGACGAACTCCAGGGCCTGGTGGACGCCACGCGCACCCTCATCTGGGACCTTGCGGACCTGGACGATCCGTTCCTCGTCCGCCAGTACTTCAGCCCCACCGGGGTCACCGACCACAACCTCTACGTCCACGGCGACCGTCTCTACATGTCCAACAACCGGGCCGGCCTGCGGGTGCTCGACATCAGCGATCCCGAGAATCCCGTCGAAATCGGTCACTTCGACACGACGCCCTGGAGCCCGGACACGGCCGGGTTCGACGGAACGTGGAGCGTCTATCCCTACTTCGCGAGCGGGACGATCCTGTTGTCGAGCCGGCGCGAGGGACTGTTCCTGGTGAGGCCGCGGGCGCGGCAGCTGATTCCGTAGGCGGCGGCGGGAGCCCCGCCAATAGGGCCCGTACGGGCCAATGGCGGGCCCGAGATCAGGCGGTTACCTGCGTCTCCAGCTCCCGGGAACCCTTCCGGGCCTGACGACCCGGCCATCCTCGATCCGAACCGTCCCGCCGACTTCGACCTTCGAGAGCCAATCAGGAAGATGCCGCAGGGTCGAAGCGGAACGCCGGGACGCCGGTATCCCCATCTCGAACATCGCGTCCCCTTGGGGCGGCCCGAGCACTTCAACCCAGTCGAAAACCCCGACCTTGCCGGTCGTGCCCTCGGTGTTCCATACACCCAGAACCATGTCTTCCATGGCATTCGACAAGTCGCTGCCCAGGTCGGTGCTGAACAGCTCCGTGCCATCCACCGAGATGGCCAGCCTCCCACTGTGCACCGAGATCCTCATCTCCATCAGTTCGTTCAGGTCCTTCACCACATCCGAATGGCCGTATGCACCCTCCAGAAGACCGAATTCATCCTCCATGGCTACCAGCAGTCGGTAGTTCGTCTCCGGCGCTCCCCACACGGTGTCAGGATCCGCCCCGAGCTGGAAGAGATAGGCCTGAACCGGATCATCGTACGTTCCGATGCCGACCTGCACCCAGCTTCGACTCGTACCGTTGGCCATCGAGGCCCTCACTTCCCAGTCCTCGGTTGCGATCTCCATGCCGACGAAAGCCGGGGAAGAGGAGTCGGTATTCTCGATCTGGAGTCTCTCATCGGAGATCCAGAACCTGACGCCGCCGTCCGAGTAGTCTTCCCAATCGTCCAGGCTTTCGTCCGTTTCGAAGTCGTCGCGAAAAAGTGTCACGAACTCAACGACGGCCACCAGGGCCTCCTGTGTGGCCTCCAGTCCGCCCGGATCGGTCGCGGTCACCGTAATCGTCGCGCTGCCCAGGCTCCGCCCCGTCGCAACTACGGTTTCGTCAGCCACCGATACCCCGGCGACTCCGGCATCCGACGAAACGGCGGTGTAGGTGAGCTCCTGGCCATCAGGCTCTTCGAAGTACTCCGAGGCCACCCAGCGGACCTCGCGACCCACGACGACAACGGTGTCCGGCATCTCTCCCCGCGCCACCGGCGGCCGGTTGGGCACGATCACCTCGAAGCTCAACTCGGCCGTCAACATGTCGGGATCCGTCGCCGTGACCGTAACTTCGGCACTCCCGGGAAAGACGCCCCGCACCCGAATCCCGGTCCCGGACACCGAAGCGGTCGCCACCTGGGGGTTGGATGACTCCACGGTCAGCGTGATCGTCTCGTTCTCGGGGTCTTCGAAGCACGGCGTGAGGTCGACGTCCACCCCCACGTTGATGGTCTGTTGGGGGATTTCCGCGCACGCGACGGGAGCCTTCGGGTCCCCGCACGAAGCGAGCCAAACGACTGCCCCCAACAAGCAGACGCGGAGCGGAGGGTGTGCGTGGGCGCTTCCGACCAGGGCGTTGCGGCCTGTGGGGCATCGTTTCATGGACTGCTTCCTCGGGGGCGGCGGGTGGAGAATGACGGGCGGCAAGGAACGCCACCAGTCTCGAAGCGGGGCAGAGCCGCGTCCCTACTATTCCGGCTGCGGCACGATCCGGATGTAGGGCAACGGTTGCTCCCACCCTTCCGGGTATTTCTCCGTCGCGGCCTCGTCCGACACCGCCGGCAGGATGATCACATCCTCTCCCTGCTCCCAGTTGGCCGGCGTGGCCACCTGCTCCCTCGCCGTGAGTTGGATCGAGTCGAGGAGCCGCAGGATCTCGGCGAAGTTGCGGCCGGTGCTCATCGGGTAGGTCAGGGCGGCCTTGATCCGCTTGTCGGGGCCGATCACGAAGACGGAGCGGGCGGTGGCGTTGTCCATCGGGGTGCGGCCCTCGCTCGTGTCTCCCGCGCCGGCGGGAAGCATGTCGTAGAGCTTTACGACCTCGAGCTTCGGGTCGCCGACCAACGGGTAGTTGATCGCATGGCCCTGCGAAGCCTCGATGTCGCGCGACCAGGCGTGGTGGTCGCCGACCCCGTCCACGCTGATCCCGAGCACCTTGCAGCCGCGTTTCTCGAATTCGCCCTTGAGCCCCGCGACCATGCCCAGCTCGGTGGTGCAGACGGGGGTGAAGTCCTTGGGATGAGAGAAGAGGATCGCCCAACCGTCTCCGATCCAGTCGTGGAAACGGATGCGACCCTCGGTTGTGTCGGCGTCGAAATCGGGCGCCAGGTCGTTGATTCGCAACGTCATGACCAATCCTCCTCGGGTGACGGGGTAGTGCGGCCTGCAAGCAGGCGTGCTTCATGGGGCAAATAGCTCGCTGGCCGGGAGGAGCGTTATCTGCTCCACCCGGCCAGCGGGCGTCAAGTCCCTGTCACGCCGTCTTTTCCGCCGGCGCTCCAGATCCCTGCCATGTGGGGAAGTCGCGACCGCACCAAGCGGCCGCACCCCCCCGGGTTCATTCCACTACTTGAGGACGACGTTCGGGACCTTGACCCCGGGCGTGATCGTGAGGGCTCCCGCGGGAACCTCGGACGGCCCCTCGTGCCAGGCATTGTCCGACGCCGGGAGTCCATTCAACTCGGTCCAGTCGTACTGCACATAAACGTAGGTGCTGCCGCTCAGCGTCGACAGAATCGCACGCGCCATCTCCGTTGCCCAGCTGCGCGCAATCAAGTCGACCTTGATCAACGGCGTGGAGCCGACCGTCAGCACCAGTTCACCGTTCCGGTTCGTGAAGTCCGCCTCGAAGAGTTCCCCCGCTTCCGGAATCGCTTCCGTTTCCCCCCAGAACGGGCCCTCGGTCGTCCATCCCGGAGCCCAATAGAACATCACGTAGTCGTGCTCGTCGATGCCCCAAATCTGTTGGGCGATGTCGGTATAGCCGAGTATCGCGTTGTAAATGAGGGGACTGCTTCCCGATGACATGTAGGCCATGAGGCCGGGTGCGGCACCATCCTCGTCCTCTTCCTGGCCCATTGACGCCGTCCACTGCCACTCCACCGCGCTGATGCCGGTCTTCTCCGCCCAACCCCAATAGCCGGGGTAGCGGTTGGCGACCCGCATGAATCCATCGCGGGATTGTGTGACGGTGGCGAAATTGCCGAAGAAGCCGCCGGTGTTACCCTCGAAGTCCTCCCGGAACAGCTGGACGGGCTCGAGAACCGACACCTCCACCTCCCGTTTGGCCGTCAAGCCACCCGGATCCGTGGCGGTCACCGTGACCTTCGTCATTCCCAGGCTCAGTCCGTTCACGAGCAGCTTGATGGAGTCGATGATCTCCGCACCTACGACTCCCGGGTCCCCGGACACGGCGGTGAACACCAGGTCCTGGTCGTCGGGATCGTCGAAGAAATGGTCGATCTCCCTCACGGCCCGACCCCCCTCGAGCATCCGGATCGGATCCATGTTGCCCCGAGCGATCGGATTCTGGTTGGGCACCAGCACCGCGATGTCGATGGCCGCCGTCTGGCCACCGGGATCCTCCGCCGTGACCGTCACGGTCGCGTTGCCCGGAGACACGGCCTTGATCCTGATCGCCTGACCCAGCACGATCACCGTGGCCACCACGACGTCCGACGACCGCGCCGTGAGCGTGAGCTTCTCACCCTCGGGGTCCTCGAAGCAGGGCTGAAGGAGGGATGTCTGCCGCACATACAGCTCCTGTAGCGGGATGGTTCCGCACGCGGTGGGCGGGTCGCCACCGCAGGCGGCAAGCATGGCGACCACCACCATGAGCGGCGACCAGCGCAGCATGGCGGGGAACCCCACCATGGGCGACCGGGTAGACGGAAGTGTGTTCATCGGTGTTCTCCTCTCTGTGGAGTTTTGTTTGCGGCGCGTCGTGCCCGGCCAACCCGACCTCGAAGCGCCCCGGAGCGAGTCACTCAAGTCCTGCCGACGTGGCAACCCAGTTCCCTCTTATTGTAAGGCAATCGGCCCTGCTTCGCACGCCGCCGACTGCCACTGCGCACCCCCAGGCTGCCGGGGCGCTCGTCAAATCACTCATCCGGCGGCTTCGGCCCATCCAGGACCATGCCCGCCTACAGTATTGGGGCCCTGTCCCGGAATACGCAAGTGCGGGTGGAGAAACGACCGCGGGACGAGCGTGCCCCCGGTGCATCGGCTCCCCGCATGCTCCCGGAGCATACGGACCGCGACATCCCGTCTGTGACTTGCCATGTCGGCCACTAGTTATCTTAGTTTCCTGGTACCCCCGCGGAGTGCGTAAGCTTCATATCCTATTGTTTGCATGAGATTTGCGAGTTCTTCCGACTGAATACCGTTGTCACAAAACAGCACATACGATCGCTCTTGGTCAAGTCCAGGGATACCGTCGGGAAACTCGGTTGGGGGGATCCGAATGGAACCGGGAAAGCGCCACCCGTCGTCCTGTTGCGGTGGCCGGCAGTCGATGAGCCGAGCCCCTTCCGGCACCGAATCCACCCAGAGGTACCCCAGCCGGAGGTCGGCGCCGACCACATCCCGCACCTCCAACACGACGCGCCCGGCCACCGCGTGCTCCACCAACCCGGGCTCCAGCGGAGCCTCCTCCCGGTCCACCGCCACCCCCTTTGCCGCCGTTACCGGCCTCCCTTCCAGGATCGCGCAGTACTCCCTTACACGCGCGGAGAGCGCCGCGGTTCCGACGCGCCCGGCAATCCGGATGATCTCCTCCTTGTCGAATCCGACGAGGGGACGCAGGACCGGAAGCGTGGCCGCGGCCTCGATGGCCCGCAGGTTGGGGAGCGTCTGGGAAGACACCTGGCCGACCGACTCGCCGGTCACCAGGGCGTCGGCCCCGATCTCGGCGGCCACCTTCCCGGCCGCCCGGTACATCAGGCGCTTGAGGACGACCTGCCAATAGCGGGGTGTGACCCGGTTCCGGAGCTCCCTGACCGGTTCGGCGAAGTCCACCAGGTGGATGCGCGGACGATCCCCGTAGCTCCACCGGTCCGCAACCACCTTCGTGACCTGGATCACGGACCGTTCGAAGGCCGGGCCCGCCAGGTTGCAGAACACGTAGTCGAGGGCCACGCCGCGCTTGAGCATCAGCCAGGCCGCGACCGCCGAGTCGAAGCCGCCCGAGATCAGGCAGACCGCGCGGCTCTGCACGCCCAGCGGCAGACCCCCCGGCCCCTCCGTCCGCCCCGAGAAGAGGTAGGCCCTGTGGTCCCGCACCTCGACGGACACGGTGACTTCGGGTGTCGTTAGGTCGACCGTTCCATGGGGATTGAGCGCGGCCCCGAGGTGCACCCCGATATCCCGCGACGAGAAGGTGTGTCGTCCGGTGCGGCGGGCGGCGACGGCATAGCGCCTCCCGCGCACCATGTCCCGGTAGAGTTCGTGGCCGGTGCTCACGATGGCGTCCAGGTCGGCTTCAAGCACGGCGTCGACGCGGGAAAAGGAGTGGACGCCGAATACGCGCCTGACAGCCTGCATCGCCTCGTCGGGTGATCGGGCGCGGCCCGGGGCGGAGACCGTGACGAACAACCGGCTCCAGCGGTCGCTTACGCGGGCGCGCGCGCCGGAGGAGCGCAGCGCGTCGCCCACGTTCATGACCAGCTGATTCTGGAAGCGGCGGCGGGTGCGGTTTGACTTGCTGCCCACCTCGGCGGCGATGCCGACCATCTCCCGGGCGCCTTCGGTCATCGGTCGAGGATTCTCAATCGAGGCTCAGGGGTACAGTCGCCGCCGCTCCCATCCCCCCGCGCCGTCGCGTTCGTAGAGGAACCGGTCGTGCAGCCGGGCCTCCCCCTCCTGCCAGAACTCGATCGCGTCGGGGACGATGCGGAAGCCCGACCAGCGGGGCGGCCTGGAAACCTCGCCGTCCGCGAAGCGCGTCTCCAGCGCCCGCACCCTGTCCTCCAGGGCCGCGCGGCTCTCCAGCTCCCGGCTCTGGTCGGATGCCCACGCGCCGATCCGGCTCTGGCGCGGACGGGTCGCAAAGTACGCGTCCGCCTCGGCCGCCGACACCGGTTCGACCGGCCCCCGCACGCGGACCTGCCTCCCCGGCGGCTGCCAGTAGAAGGTCATCCCGGCGCGCGGCCGCTCGGCGAGGGACCGGGACTTGGCCGACTCCAGGTTGGTGTAGAAGACGAATCCGCGGGCGTCGAAGTGCTTGAGGAGCACCATCCTGCCCTCGGGAGTGCCGCCGGGGCCCAGGGTCGAGAGGCAGACGGCCTCGGCGAAGACGATCCGCGGGTCGGCCTCCGCCTCGGCGAACCAGCGGGCGAACTGCTCGACGGGGTCGGGCGACAGGTCGCCGCGCCGGAGGGATCCGGCCGTGTGCGCCATGGTGCCTCGTGCCTTTGCTTCAGGGGCCGGGCGCGGCCCGCCCGAGCTGGAAGGCCAGCGATTCGCCGATGCCGCGGAAGTCGAAGCGGAACCCGCTCCGGGTGGCCGCCTCGGGGAGCACGCGGGCGCCGTCGAGCAGGAGCGCCTTCCCCATCTCGCCGAAGACGCCGCGCACCGCCAGCGACGGCACGGGGAGCAGGGTGGGGCGCCGGAGCGCGTGCCCCAGCTTCGTGGTGAAGGTGGCGTTGGTGACGGGGTGGGGGGCGGTGGCGTTGACGGGTCCCCGCAGGGCGGGCGTGACGAGTGCGTGGAAGATGAGCGCGACGAGGTCGTCGTGGTCGATCCAGCTCACGTACTGCCGCCCCGACCCCAGCCGGCCGCCGATCCCCAGCTTGAAGGGGAGCAGCATGGTGCCGAGCGCGCCGCCCGCGGGGCTGAGCGCGAGTCCGGTCCTGAGGAGGACCACCCGCACGCCGGAGCGCGTCGCCCTGAGTGCCTGGTTCTCCCACTCCCGGCAGAGATCGGGGAGGAACCCGCTGCCCGGGCGGCTCCGCTCCGAGAGCCGTTCGGGCCCGCGGTTGCCGTAGTAGCCGATCGCCGAGGACGACACGAAGGTGCGCGGCGGGTCCCGCAAGCTGTTGAGCGTATCGGCCAGCACGCGCGTACCCGCCACCCTGCTCTTCCAGATCGCCTTCTTCTTCGCCGGCGTCCACCTGCCGCGCGACAGACTCTCGCCGGCCAGGTGCACCAGCGCGTCCACCCCCTCCAGGCGCCGGCCCTCGATCTTGCGCTCCATCGGGTCCCAGTAGACCTCGCCCAGGTCCCGGTCCGGACGGCGGCGCACGACGGGCACGACCTCGTGACCGCCGGTGGTGAGGAAGTGCCGCAGCGCCGCCCCGATGAAGCCGCCGGCTCCGGTGATCGCGACCCTGAGCGGGGGACCGCCGTACGCGCCGTGACGGGTCAGGTCCAGCGCCAGACGCCGGTTGCGGAAGCGGAAGAGGCGTTTCATTTCGCCTTGGAGAGTGGATCCGGCGAGCGCTGCGGCCGCGGCCCCCAGCGGCGGGTCGTAGCTGATGCGGTCGCGGATCAGGCACGCATCGCCGCCACGGGGTTCGAATTCGTGGCGATGCACCCACGACCCCATCGGGCCTGAGATCTGCTCGTCGGCAAACAGCCTGCCGGGCTCGAAATCGGTGTGGCGGACCTTGAAATCCACCTTGAGGGGACCCCGCCGCAGCTTCAGGTGCACGGTCCCGCCGTCGTCGATTCCGCCCTCCCGGCCGACCACCCGGGCGTCCTCCCAGGGAGGCATCAGGCGCTCGAGCGCACCCGGGCGCATGTGCCAGTCCCACACCCGCTCCACCGGGAACGGAAGCTCCGTTTCGTGCACGAGCCGCGGCATCGGCGTCCTCAGTCCCCGGCGTCCCGCCAGGAGGCACCCGCGATGGACGAGCGGATGGCCTCCACTCCCGCGGCGGGTCCGCCGGCGTGCCCGAATACGGCCGAGCCGGCCACCAGGACCGTCGCGCCGGCCTCCACCAGCGCGGGAGCCGTCCTCGCGCTCACGCCCCCGTCGACCTCCACCTCCACCTGACCGGGGCGGTGGGCCTCGACCAGGGCACGGGCGCGCGCCACCCTCTCCAGCGACCGGGGAATGAACGCCTGGCCGCCGAAACCCGGGTTCACCGACATGATCAGGAGCAGGTCGATCCCGTCGAGGACCTCCTCGGCCGCGGCGAGGGGCGTGGCGGGGTTGAGGGCAACGCCGGCGCGTTTTCCGAGCCCGCGAATCAGGGCGAGGGTGCGGTGAAGGTGGACCGTAGCCTCCGCGTGGACGGTGATCACGTCCGCGCCCGCCTCGGCGAAGGCGCCGACGTAGCGGTCGGGCTGCTCGATCATGAGGTGCACGTCGACCGTGCGTTCGGTGATCCCGCGCACCGCATCGGTGATCAGGGGCCCGATCGTGATGTTGGGCACGAAGTGGCCGTCCATCACGTCGACGTGGATCCACTCCGCCCCGGCCTCGTCGACCGCGCGCACCTCGCCGGCCAGTTCGGCGAAGCGGCAGCTCAGCAGCGACGGGGCTATCCTGGCGCTCACGGCCCCTTCCTCTCCAATCTGCGCACCCCCTCCGC
>CAZTOF010000089.1:0-1513 GCA_964615515.1 uncultured Gemmatimonadaceae bacterium | reverse complement strand
CTCCTTGCCTTCGCGCACGGCGCCGGCCGGGAGGCCGACGACGGTGAAGATGGGAAGGCCCTTCTGGACCTTCACCTCGACCCTTACCGGCTGGCCCTCGACCCCGTGGACCCAGTAGGAATGGACGACTGAGAGCATTGCGACCCTTGTCGATGTGATCCGGCGGCCCATGGCGAAGACGGCTTCGGCCCTCTCCGGGCTGACTGCCACCTCGCCGCAGTGGCGGGCGTCGGCTACGGGAGTTCGCCGCACGGAGGATTCGGCGCACGAAGTCCCCGCGTGCAGGGTGCCGCCGACCAGGTGTCCGTTGACGGGACGATCGCACCGACGAAGCCCCGCGTGCAGGGTACCGCCCCACCGTGGGCGCAGGAATGTCGGAATCGGCCAATCTTGCCGGGCCGAAGCCGGGAACCGCTTCGCCGACGGCCTAAGTCCGAGGCGTGTAGGCACGCCGGCGCGATGATCCTCGAGTGCCGCGGCGTAGCTGTGTCGCGGCGTAGCTGGGTTGCCGGCCACGTGTCTCAACACCAGTTTTGATTTGATTTCTGGAGCTTCGTTTGGTGTATGATCGGAGAGATGATTTGGAATTGATTGATATGGCTCCGGAGGCGGTCGAGTCCTTCGCCTCGCCCACCCGTAGGCCGCGCCCCAACACCCACCCGCACTCCCTTCGCAGGAAGTGGAAACTCATGGCAATCGCGCTTACCCCTTTCCAGCTGGCCGCTCAGGACATGGTCGAGTTGCCGGTCGCGGACCGTGCGTTGACCGTGGCGCTGGAGGAAGTGTACCGGCTGGGGGGTGTGGCCGACGAAGGCGGGGGTGCTCTCGGTCTGGTGGAGGAGGTTGCCTTCGACCAGGCTGGCCGCCTCTTCGCATTCGACAAGGACATTCCGGGGATCATCGTGGTCGGTCCGGATGGCGATTTGCTCCACGAGTCCGGGCGTGAGGGCGAGGGCCCCGGCGAGTTCATCTCTCCGGAGGGATTCACGGTCCTGAGGGATGGCTCGGCGGTCGTTTACGACGGGCCGCGCGCGGCCTTTCTCGTTTTTGGGCCCGAAGGTGGTTTCGAGCGGCGGGTACGCTTGCAGAAACCCGACGCCGATGCGTCAATCCGCGTGACGGGAATCGAGCCGGCCTGGGATGGGACGGCGGTTGTCCCCACCGTCGGCATCACGTCGGTGTCCATCGACGCGGCGACAGGGGAAGCCCGTTTCGAGCGGGGCCCGGTTGAGCGGATCAACCTGAAGGAATCACAGGCCGCCCGCCAACCGATCGCCGGACACCGGCTGATGGGCTCGTTCTCCACGGACGAGAACCTCATCATGTTTGCTCCAGGGCTCCTGGTGGCTCCGCTGCCCGCCGGGGGCGCCGCGTTTGTGGATTCGGCCACTTACGCCGTGAACGTGGCCAGCCCCCTTGGCGGGATCGTGCGAATCCTGACCCGGGCGATCCCGCCCCGGCAGGTTACCGAGGATCTCAAAGAGGCTTGGCGAGAGATCACGATCGAGCAGAT